>JBDKEX010000220.1:0-9548 GCA_039798985.1 Pseudomonadota bacterium
GCAAAGTCACAATTGTGCGCGGCTACGGTTCGTTCGTGAGCGCAAACCACATTGAAGTCGAAGAAACCGCAGGTACAGCGCAAGAGAAAACCGGCGCAAAGAAGGTTATCGCCTTCAAAAACGCCATCATCGCCGCTGGTAGCCAAGCCGTACGCTTGCCTTTCATGCAGAAGGATGGACTGGATACGGACCCGCGTGTGGTCGACTCTACGGGCGCTCTAGCGCTCAAAGAAGTGCCAAAACGCATGCTGATTTTGGGTGGCGGCATCATCGGTTTGGAGATGGGCACGGTCTATTCCACACTGGGCGCACGCTTGGACGTGGTCGAAATGATGGACGGCCTGATGCAGGGCGCAGACCGCGATTTGGTCAAAATCTGGCAAAAAATGAACGCGCCGCGATTTGACAACATCATGTTGAACACCAAAACGGTGGGTGCCAAGGCCACGCCAGCAGGTATCGAGGTGACGTTTGCCGCAGCCGTGGAGGGCGGCACAGCGCCCGCACCACAAACTTACGATTTGGTCTTGCAAGCCGTAGGCCGCACGCCGAACGGCAAAAAGCTTGCGGCAGACAAAGCCGGCGTTGAAGTTTCTGAGCGTGGTTTCATCCCCGTCAACATCCAAATGCGCACCAACGTTCCTAATATTTTCGCGATTGGTGACATCGTGGGTCAGCCCATGCTGGCGCACAAAGCGGTGCACGAGGCGCACGTGGCGGCAGAAGTCATTGCCGGTGAACTGCAGGGCAACAAAGAACTGGCGTCTGCCGCGTTCAACGCCCGCGTGATCCCAAGCGTGGCTTACACCGACCCCGAAGTGGCCTGGGTGGGCCTGACCGAAGACCAGGCCAAGGCGCAAGGCATCAAGGTCAAGAAGGGTCTGTTCCCCTGGACGGCTTCAGGCCGCGCCATTGCCAACGGCCGCGACGAAGGCGTGACCAAGCTGCTGTTTGACGATAGCCCCGAAGCCCACGGCCACGGCAAGATCCTGGGCGGCGGCATGGTGGGCACGCATGCCGGCGACATGATTGGCGAAGTGGCGCTGGCCATTGAAATGGGCGCAGATGCGGTAGATATCGGCAAAACCATTCACCCCCACCCCACGCTGGGGGAGAGCATCGGCATGGCGGCGGAAGTGGCGCACGGCAGTTGCACGGATTTGCCACCTGCGCGCAAGTGAAGCAAATAAGCCAGTCGCTGTGACAATCCGGTCCTCGTTTCCGGCGAAGATCACATGGAATTTAAAGACAGCGACTGTGCTTCAGGCGGTTTTCCAGTGGAACAGCGTTGAACTTTTGGCGCCAGTCTCAAGATGACCGACCAGCTGCGTGTTCACCTCAATGCCAGGCTCGGCTCAGACGCACCCGATCTGGATCGAGTGCTTGGTCATTTCAAGGCTTTGACGGTTTGCCGTGGATACGACCTGCTGCGTCAAGGTGAGGTGTGTCACTTCGTCTACTACATCGCAAAAGGTGCTTTGCAGGTGTATTCGGCCGACAGCAATTTCAACGAAACCACCAGGGACATCGTGCTCGAGGATGCTTGGTGCTCAGATTTGACCAGCTTCGGAGAGCAGCGGCCTGCACTCGAAAACATACGCGCTCTTGAAGATTCCCAGCTTTTCGCGGTGTCGTATGGCAGCTTTGGGCACTTGATGGCCACGGTTCCCTCTTTTGGGGTGGTATACCGCCAAGTTCTTGAGGCTTCGTACGCAAGTTCTGTCCAGAGGATCAATTCGCTGGTGGCCATGACCTCGTCGGAGAAGATCGAATGGCTCAGAACCCAGCGTCCTCAGCTGTTGGAACGCGTTTCCAGCAAAGTGCTTTCTTCCTACCTTGGCATGTCGCAGGAGACTTACAGTCGCCTCAAAAATAAAATCTGATTTGAAATCACTTTTCAAAATTGACTTTTGTCATTGCCGATAGAAGCTCATTTTTGAATAATCAAGGTCCTCTGTATCTTTTCGAAGGACGCAATCATGGTCGACAAGGCAACGGGCAGCGCGCCGGTGTGGTTTTGGCTTGCCGCAGCCGCGGGTCTGGCTTGGAATGTTTTTGGCATTGTGCAGTTTTTGAGCACAACAGGAGTACCCGTTGACGCCTTGGTCAAGGGAGGTATGAGTCAAGAACAGGCCGAGTTTTACTTCAAATTGCCGATCTTGCTGCACGTTTTTTTCGCGGTCGGCGTATTTGGTGGTGCGCTTGGTTGCATCTTGTTGGGATTGCGCAAACGCGTCGCCAGCACGGTGTTGGTCGTATCCCTGGTGGCCTATGTCATCTTGTTTGCTATGGACGCAGCCTTGGGCGTGTTTACGGTATTTGGTGCCTCTCAGGTGGTGATTTTGTCGACCGTTGTGTTGGTTGCCGCCGCCCTGTGCTGGTTGGCCGTCAAGACCCAGCAGCGGGGCATTTTGCGTTGAGGGCAACCTGTTTTGAACGAGTGAATGTGTGCTCAGGCCCATGTTTGGATTGCGCACTGCTCGCCAAGTGCTGACGCTGTTTCTGCCCAGATCGGAGCACAGCTTGGTTTTCGCCAGAAGGGGTTACATGGCCCCGGTCAAAAAATTGTAAGCTGCAAGCGGGGCCATCAAGCCCCAAAGCCCTGAGCAGCACGGCTCGGTAGCAATGCCCCCAAATACAACGCGCCCGCCTGCCACCGCCGCAGAAGCAAGCCTTCAGGCAAACAAAAGTTGAGCTCCGTGTTATAAAACTGAAAAAACTTTTTGTTGCCGCTTGGAGCAGACACAATGGGGATGGGCAATGACATGACCGGCACGTCATCGCAGGACACGGTGCTTGTCCGAATGGCATTTCGGGACATGGTTCAGCGGGTCATTGTCTTGTTGTCGGCGCTCTGTTTGTTGCACGCGCTCATGTTTTACCTGGTGGGCGATGTCGCTTGGGTTTGGGGATGTGTCATTGCGCTAGCGGGCATTCCCATGTACTGGATGACGGCAAAAAACCGTTCATTCCTCTGTTTTCTGGCCGGAGTCGGGGGGGTGGTGGGCACGGCGATCACTTACGTGACGCTGCTGAACGGCCGATTTGGCGAGGAATCCGGGTTCCACTTTCTGCTGCTGGTCATCGCGCCCGTGATCATGGTCAGTGGGCGCATTTCAGCATACGTCAAGTGGTTTATGGTGACGGCTTTGGCCATCTACATGCTTTCTCTGGATCATTCGTTCCAAATGCTGTGGCGGCAGGCGGAATCGCAAATACAGCTCCAAAGGCGTGCAATGCATGTGGTCAACGTTGTGGCGGTGCTGATCCTGTTGGCCTCGATCACCTTTCACTACTTCCTTGTCATGGTCCGTTTGCAGGACCAATTGGTGAAATTGGCCTCGCTGGACCCATTGACCGGGCTCAACAACCGGCGCCGTTTAACGGAGGTGGCGACACTGGAAATGGCGAAAAGCAGGCGTTACAACCTCCCTTTGTCTGTGATTCTGTGCGACCTGGACCATTTCAAGGCGGTGAATGACAGCCTTGGACACGACGGCGGCGACGCCGTGTTGCGCCATGCCAGCCAAGTGATCAGCCGCGTGGCGCGCGAAACCGATACCACTTGCCGATGGGGCGGCGAAGAGTTTTTGGTGTTGTTGCCCAACACCGACCTTGCCGCAGCCGCACACGTCGCCGAACGCATTCGCAAACTCATGGCTGAAACACCTGCAACGTTTGCCGGCCAAGAAGTGCGTGTCACCTTGACCCTTGGGGTGGCTTCGCTGCGCGCTAGCGAAGCCCTAGAAGCCGTGGTGGCGCGAGCCGATGCGTCCTTGTACGATGGAAAACTTGCCGGTCGCAACCGGGTTGCGTCTTCGGTGGGCTGACTCACCTTCCCTGGTGGGCTCAGGTGACCGGGTTGCCAGCCACACAAGCAGTTTGCGATAGAAAATCAGTCCCGCAGGCTGGCGTTGCCGGCGGCGGCCGGTGCAATCAAACCACCCAACTCGGGTTGAAAACCTTGCGCGCCATCCACCCGGCGCGCTCCGTTGAATCGTTTTTTCCAATACGCCTCGCGCATGTCCTCCACCCGAACTTGCGCACCGGTGCGTGGAGCATGCACAAACTTTCCGTCACCAATGTATATGCCCACGTGGCTGAAGGCCGAGCGCATGGTGTTGAAAAACACCAAATCCCCCGGTTTAAGCTCTTCCTTGGCTATGGTTCGAGTGCTTTGCGCTTGGTCTTTTGCGCGGCGGGGCAACACCAAGCCCAGGCTTTGCTCGTACACACTGCGCACCAAGCCGCTGCAGTCAAACCCGCTTTCCACCGATTCGCCGCCCCGCTTGTACGGAACCCCCAAAAAACCCATGGCCGTTACCACCAAGCCAGACGCGGCCTGCCCCATCGAGTCTTTGACATCGTTGAAGTTTTTTACCAAACCTTGGCTGTTCAACCACTGCAAAACCGATGCGGGTTCGGTCTGCGCCGGCTGCACGGGTTGCGCCCACGCCGCAGGGCCACCCAGGGCCAGGGCAGCACACAGCAGCAATATGGCCGACTGGAAACGCATGGGCCGCAAGCCTAACGGTCGGTCGGCGGGCAGTCAAGGGTTTACACTTGTTTTTACACTTTGTGGCCGGGTCTTTTCGGCCACTCCATCTGAAAATTGCTTATGTTGCTAGACCTTGAAGACAGTCAATTGGTGTTGGTGGATTATCAAGAGCGCCTAATGCCCGCAATGGCGGATGGCGATGCGGTGCTGGCCCGGGCCTCTTTTTTGGCCCAGGTGGCCCGTATTTTGGGTGTGCCTGTCTGGGCCACCGAACAAAACCCAGAAAAATTGGGCCCCACTGCCGGCGTTGTTCGCGCGCTTTGCGACAAGTCGTTCCCCAAAATGCAATTTGATGGCAGCCAGTCCGCTTTGGCGCAAGCCTTGCGCCCCCCGGCCAAACCCGTGGGCAATGCCAGAAGCCTGCCGCGCCATTTGCAAAAACCCGCTCAGGCCGAGCCGGGCCGCAACACCGTGGTGATAGCGGGGTGCGAAGCCCATGTCTGTCTGTTGCAAACAGCCCTGGGTTTGGCCGAACAAGAATTTGACGTGTGGGTGGTAACAGACGCCTGCGGCTCGCGCCGCGACAAAGACAGAGACGCTGCTTTTGATCGGCTCGCTGGCAATGGGGTTGAATTGGTGACCAGCGAAATGGTTGCGTTCGAATGGTTGCGCGACTGCAAGCACCCGCAGTTCAAAGAGGTGTTGCAGCTGATCAAGTAAAACGTCCGGGCCCTGGCGCGTCAGGTTGGAGCGTTGTCAGTCGTGCGCAAGCAGCGCAGCCATAATTATGAATGCAGTTTTTTTGAAGCAGGAATCTCCTACCCGAGCACATCGGAGACACGATATGGCCACGCCCACCACCTACGAAGCATTTTTCCGCCGTTCCATCGACGAACGCGACACGTTTTGGGCCGAACAAGCCCAATTGATCGACTGGCACAAACCCTATGACCGCGTGTGCAATTACGACAACCCACCGTTTGCGCGTTGGTTTGAAGGAGGGCAGACCAACCTGTGCCACAACGCGGTAGACCGGCATTTGGCCACCCGCCCTGATCAAAACGCATTGATTTTTGTGTCCACGGAAACCGACACCGAAAAGACTTACAGCTTTCGCGAACTGCATGCCGAAGTGCAGCGCATGGCGGCCATTCTGAAAGAGTTGGGTGTTGGCAAAGGCGATCGGGTGCTGATCTACATGCCCATGATCGCTGAAGCCTGCTTTGCCATGCTGGCTTGCGTGCGCATTGGAGCCATTCACTCGGTGGTGTTTGGCGGCTTTGCCAGCCACAGCTTGGCCAGCCGAATCGACGACGCGCAGCCCAAGGTGATTGTGAGCGCCGATGCGGGCATGCGCAGCGGCAAGGTCGTGCCCTACAAGCATTTGCTGGACGAGGCCATTGCACTGAGCACCCACAAGCCCGCCAAAGTCTTGATGGTGAACAGGGGGCTGGCCGATTTGGCTCCCGTGGGCGGTCGCGACGAAGATTACGCGGCCCTGCGCGAAGTCCATCTCAACGCGCAAGTGCCTTGCGAATGGGTGGACAGCACCCACCCCAGCTACATCTTGTACACCAGCGGTACCACTGGCAAACCCAAAGGCGTGCAGCGCGACACCGCGGGGTACACCGTGGCTCTTGCGGCTTCCATGAAGCACATCTACATGGGCGAGCCGGGCGAAACCTATTTCTCCACCAGCGACATCGGTTGGGTGGTGGGTCACAGCTACATCATCTATGGCCCGCTCATCAACGGCATGGCCACCATCATGTACGAAGGGTTGCCCATCCGCCCCGACGCGGGCATTTGGTGGCAGTTGGTGGAGAAGTACAAGGTCAGCGTCATGTTCAGCGCCCCCACTGCGGCGCGGGTGCTCAAAAAGCAAGACGCGGCCTACCTCACCAAATACGATTTGAGCAGTTTGAAGGCCTTGTTTCTGGCAGGCGAACCGCTGGACGAACCCACCGCCACCTGGATTTCCGAGGCCATTGGCAAACCCATTATTGACAACTACTGGCAAACCGAAACCGGCTGGCCGATCATGGCCATTTGCAACGGTGTGCAAGCTGCGCCCACCAAGCTCGGTTCGCCGGGCAAGGCGGTCTATGGTTACGACGTTCGCCTGATCGACGAAACCAGCGGCGAGGAAATCACCGAACCCAACAAAAAAGGCGTTATTGCCGTGAACGGCCCGTTGCCGCCCGGTTGCTTGCAAACCGTGTGGGGCGACGACGCCCGTTACGTCAAAACCTATTGGACCAGCATCCACAACAAGGTGATGTACAGCACCTTTGACTGGGGCGTGAAGGACGAGGAAGGTTACTTTTTCATTCTGGGTCGTACCGACGACGTGATCAACGTGGCGGGTCACCGCCTGGGCACCCGCGAAATCGAGGAAAGCATCAGCAGCCATGCCAACGTGGCTGAGGTGGCGGTGGTCGGTGTGGCCGACCAACTCAAAGGGCAGGTGGCAGTGGCATTTGCGGTGCTCAAAGACCCCAACCTGGCAGCCACAGCAGCCGACGCAAAAGCCATGGAAGCCGCCATCATGAAAGTGGTGGACGATCAACTGGGGGCGGTGGCGCGGCCGGCCCGTGTGCGTTTTGTGAATGTGTTGCCCAAAACCCGCTCTGGCAAGTTGCTTCGTCGGGCCATACAGGCGGTTTGCGAAGGCCGCGACCCGGGTGATTTGACCACCATGGACGACCCCGCAGCCCTCCAGCAGATCAAAGACTTGCTGACGGCATAAACTCCCACCCGGCTGCACGCGCAGGCCTGGCTCGCGGGGCCACTTGGAATATGGCGAATCTCTCGCTATGATCCGGGTGTCCACGCGAGGGTATGTTTATATATGCAGCAAATGATTGAAACCGAAGCAACGGTCGAAAAAGGCCGGGTGTTTGAATTGGCTGCTGAATTGTTTGGGATTCTGTCAACGCCCATGCGTTTGCGAATCTTGAGCGCGCTGTGCGACAAAGAAAAATCTGTCACTGAATTGCTCAGTGAAATTGAAACCACACAACCCAATTTGTCGCAGCACCTCAATTTGCTGTACCGGGCCGGCGTCTTGGCCAAGCGCAAAGACGGTACCCAGGTGATTTACCGCGTGCAAAGCGAAAAAGCGGTCATGCTCTGCCGCACCGTTTGTACTCAAATTGCCATTGAAATGGACGAGCCGTCCAGCATTCCGGCGGCCGAGCGCCTGTCGCCGCGCACGGCCATTTGAAACGCGGATTTTTTCCGCACCAGGGTGTTGCGGAACCCCGTTTCTCTGCCGTTTTTGATTTGGTCAGCTGCCTGTCAAGAAGGCCGCACACACTGCGACTCACAATAAATGATTTGGGTGGGGTTGCCCCCGCCGGAGACAACATTTTTTGCCAATCCCAGGCGATTAATGGCACAATTGACGTTTTGCACAGGTCCTTCCAGTCACTGTCGCATCCGCCAATCGGTTCAGCCGTGTCGCGGAAGGTTGTTTTAACCAACTAATGTTTCCCAAAGGGGAACGGAGGTCAGCGAATCCATGAGCGAGACGAACAGCGTCTACGTTGCTTACCAAGGCAACTCGTATCTTTTCGGCGGCAATGCGCCTTATGTCGAAGAGATGTACGAAAACTACTTGGCCGATCCCACCAGCGTACCCGACAACTGGCGCGGTTATTTCGACGCGCTGCAAAACGTTCCGGCGGTCGATGGATCGGATGCGCGCGACGTGCCTCATCTGCCCGTGATCAATGCGTTTGCCGAACGGGCCAAAGCTGGAGTCACGCACACGGTGCAAGCCAGCGCCGACTCCGAAATGGGCCGCAAGCGAACCGGGGTTCAGCAGCTGATTGCCGCTTACCGCAACGTGGGTCAGCGTTGGGCCGATCTGGATCCGCTCAAGCGCACCGAACGCCCCGCGATTCCTGAACTGGAGCCTTCGTTCTACGGTTTTACCGACGCCGACCAGGAAACGGTTTTTGACACCAGCAACACCTTCTTTGGCAAGGACAAAATGTCTTTGCGCGAGTTGCTGAACGCCCTGCGTGAGACCTATTGCGGTACCCTGGGTGCCGAGTACATGTACATCACCGACCAGACTGAAAAGCGCTGGTGGCAACAAAAACTGGAAGCTGTTCGCAGCAAGCCCAATTTCACGGTTGAACGCAAGCGCCACATTCTGGACCGCCTGACGGCTGCCGAAGGGTTGGAGCGCTTCTTGCACACCAAGTACGTGGGGCAAAAGCGCTTTTCGCTCGAGGGCGGTGAAAGTTTTATTGCCGCCATCGACGAGGTGATTCAGCAAGCCGGTGCCAAGGGCGTTCAAGAAATCGTGATCGGTATGGCCCACCGCGGCCGCCTGAACGTGCTGGTGAACACCCTGGGCAAAATGCCCAAGGATTTGTTTGCGGAATTTGACCACACCGCCCCGGAAGAATTGCCAGCCGGTGATGTGAAGTACCACCAGGGTTTCAGCTCCGACGTGCCCACCCCTGGCGGCCCGGTGCACCTGAGTTTGGCGTTCAACCCGTCGCATCTGGAAATTGTGAACCCGGTGGTCGAGGGTTCGGTGCGCGCTCGTATGGACCGGCGTGGCGACACCCGTGGCAGCCAGGTGTTGCCCGTGTTGGTGCACGGTGATGCAGCGTTTGCAGGCCAAGGTGTTAACCAAGAAACCTTGGCGCTGGCACAAACCCGGGGTTACACCACGGGCGGCACGGTGCACATCATCATCAACAACCAGATCGGTTTTACCACCTCTGACCCGCGCGATTTGCGTTCCACGCTGTACTGCACCGACATCGTCAAGATGGTCGAGTCGCCGGTGCTGCACGTGAACGGGGACGACCCTGAGTCGGTGGTGATGGCCATGCAGCTGGCGCTGGAATACCGCATGGAATTCAGCAAAGATGTGGTCGTGGACATTATTTGTTTCCGCAAACTCGGCCACAACGAGCAGGACACCCCCTCGCTGACCCAGCCGCTGATGTACAAAAAAATCGGTACCCACCCAGGTACGCGCAAGCTGTACGCCGACAAGTTGGCTGCGCAAGGTATGGGCGACTCT
>JBDKEX010000221.1:0-2619 GCA_039798985.1 Pseudomonadota bacterium
CTCCGGTAAAACTGGGCGAATGCCGGGTCCCGACCAAACGCTTCGTTGTAGGAACGCGCCGCCTCGGCATCGCCCTCACCTTTTATTTTCTGGGCAGACCGGAACGCTTCAGCAACGATCACTTCGCGCTGACGGTCAGCATCGGCACGGATTTTTTCGCCTTCTGCCAAGCCGGTGGAACGCAATTCATTGGCAACACGCTTGCGCTCGGCTTCCATGCGGTCGTAAACCGATTTGGTGATGGTCTCGGCGTAGTCAATACGGGTGATGCGCACGTCCACAACGTCCATGCCCCAAGGTTTTTCTGCGCCCCGAACCGCCTCCAACACCTCGCGTTTGACGTCTTCCATGAGCCCTTCACGGCGGGTGGACAACAACTCGCGCACGGTGCGTTTGTTCACCTCTTGCTGGAAGGAGTTGCGAACCACTCGGTTGAGTTGTACCGCCCCTGCGCGTTCATCCACCCCCACGTTACGGATGTAAGCAGAGGGATCAGAAATGCGCCAACGCACAAACCAGTCGATCACCACCCGCTGCTTTTCGGCCGTGAGCGTGGGCTCGGTGTCGGTGCTTTCCAGGGTGAGCAAGCGCTTGTCGATGTACGAGACATTTTGGAAAGGCGGCGGCAACTTGAAGTTCAGGCCCGGCTCGGTAACCACCGACTTGATTTGCCCAAATGCGTACACCACGCCAAATTGGCGCTGATCCACCACAAACAATGTGGAGCTGCCAATGGCCAGCAGCACCAACAGCGAAGACAGGAAAAAACCAATTCTGTTCATGTTCAGTCTTTCGGGCAACTTAGCGTGCTTCGCGTGTACGCGAGCGGTCAGAGTCGCGGCTGCGTATATCGGAGGTGATGCCACTGCTGACGGAGGGCGCACCGCTGGCGTTCGCAGGGCTGGGCGCTGCCACCGGAATCTCTGGCGAAGTCGATTGCATCAGCTTGTCCAGAGGCAGGTAGAGCAAATTGCCGTTTTGTTTGGTGTCCACCAACACCTTGGTCACGCTGCCGTAAATGGCCTGCATGGTGTCAATGTAGAGGCGCTCACGGGTCACTTGGGGCGCCTTGGCGTATTCTGTTTGCACCAGCCGGAATCGCTGTGCGTCACCTTGGGCCTGGGCCACAATGCGCGCCTTGTAGCCCTCGGCCTCTTCAATCAAGCGCGAGGCGGTACCGCGTGCCCGCGGCACCACGTCGTTGGCGTAGGCTTGCGCCTCATTTTTGGCCCGCTCACGCTCTTGCCCAGCCTTCAGCACGTCGTCAAACGAGGCCTGCACCTGCTCGGGCGGGCGAACACCACCTTGCTGCAAATTAATGCCCACTACCTCAATGCCAATGTTGTAGCGGTCCAAAATGGTTTGCATCAGGGTGCGAACCCGCGGCGCAATCTGATCACGCTCTTCGGCCAAGGCGGCATCCATTTTCATTTTGCCCACCACCTCGCGCACAGCGGTTTCGGCAGATTTCAGGACCGCAGCGTCCGGATCTCGGCTGCTGAACAAGTAGGCCCGCGCATCGCTCAACCGGTACTGAACAGCGAATTTGATTTCGACAATGTTCTCGTCCTCGGTCAACATGGCCGACTCACGCAGTCCGGTGGCACGGACAATCGAATCGCGACCCACATCGACAGAGCGAATTTGCGTTGCGAACACGGATTCATGGCGCTGAACCGGGTAAGGCAAACGCCAGTTGAAACCCGCCCCGACCGTGCTGTGGTACTTGCCAAATTGCGTAATGACCGCCTGCTGGCCTTCTTGAACAATAAAGAAGCCGGTTCCCATCCAGATGAGCGCAGCCACGCCAAAAATCAAACCGATACCGATGCCGGTGTTCTTGGGATCCCCACCCAATCCAGACGGACGACCACTGCCAGGCCCACGCCCGCCTTTGTCACCGCCGAACAACCCCGAAATTTTGCGGTTGAAGTCACGCCACAACTCGTCCAAATCCGGTGGGGTGGAACTCTGGCTGGGCCTGGGTGGTGGACGTGGCGATTCGTCAGCCTGGTGGGGTTGTTCAGGCTTGCTGTTGGCCTCTGGTTGGTCGCCATCGCCTCGACCCCAACGAGGGTCATTGAGATTGAACATACCTCTCACGCGCTGCCAAGCGCTGGGGAACAACTGAAACGTTTTCATGAATGTATTTGCTGGGAACGTTGGGGCGCTGCAAACATGGCCCATACCCTATTGTGCCGAATCTTCTGATTCACCCTGAACTGCACCCAAATTATCCGCATTTGCGCGACTGCTAGCCCCCACAGCTGTAGGCACCCTGTCGGCCAACAGCTGCCGCAACACTGGCAAAGCCTCCCCGGTGTGTGCGCTCAAGAAAACGCGCGGCAAACTCAGGCCATCGACTTCCATGCTGTCCAACATTTGCAATGGGCGCCTGTCAGGGGTTATAGCGTCGAGTTTGTTGAACACCAAAATTTGCGGAATGTCATCTGCACCTATTTCGCGCAGCACCCGCTGAACTTCCTGGATTTGTTCCAAATGCCCGGGGTTGGAGGCATCCACCACATGCAGCAGCAAGTCGGCATCTCGGGCTTCCTGCAACGTGGCGGCAAAGGCCTCCACCAGGCCGTGCGGCAGATCGCGAATAAATCCCACGGT
>JBDKEX010000222.1:0-5039 GCA_039798985.1 Pseudomonadota bacterium
CCCTCTCCTGTGGGGGAAATCCGAGCGCGTACCAACATGGGGTGGGGCGCATTGGGTTCTAGCAAGGCGAGCGGTTTGGAAAGTTGGCGGGTATGCCATTCAATTTCTTCTGCCGGATGACGCATGAAGTAGCTCACATCCAGCCGGTCCCACAGGGCCTTGTGCGCCAAGTGGGGCAAAGCATGGCGTGCCAGCAACGCCAGGGCCTCGCGTTTGTGGGCTTCCACCACGGCATGCGGGTCGGGGGCCCGGCCGCCCAGCGCACGCAAGGTGAATCGGTAACAGTCTTCAAGCAGTTTGCCTTTCCAACCGTTCCATACTTTGGGGCTGGTGCCGCGTATGTCGGCCACCGTCAGCAGGTAAAGCGCGGTCAACCGCCGTTCGTTGCCTACGCGCTGCGCGAAGGCCGCAATGACATCGGGGTCGCTCAAATCTTCCTTTTGAGCGATGCGGCTCATGGTCAGGTGCTCGCCCACCAAAAAAGCAATCAAATCCGCGTCGTCCGAAGCAATTTGGTGTTGCCTGCAAAACGTGATCACGTCCTTGGCGCCCAGTTCCGAGTGGTCGCCACCCCGGCCTTTGGCAATGTCGTGGAACAGCGCTGCAATGTAAAAAATCCAGGGTTTGTCCCAGCCTGCGGCAAGCTGCGAACAAAACGGGTACTCGTGTGAGTGTTCCGGTATAAAGAAACGTCGCACATTGCGCAGCACCATCAGAATGTGTTGGTCCACCGTGTACACGTGGAACAGGTCGTGCTGCATTTGGCCAACGATGTTGCGAAACACCCACAAATAACGCCCCAACACCGACGTCTGGTTCATCAGCCGCAAAGCGTGTGTGATGCCTTCGGGCGACTGCATGATTTTGACAAACGTGGCCCGATTGACCGGATCGCTGCGGAACGCCGCATTCATGATGGGCCGGGCGTTGTAGAGCGCGCGCAAGGTCCGCGCAGACAAGCCTTGTATGCCCGGCGTGGTTTGGTAGAGCAAAAATGTCTCGAGAATCGCGTGCGGTTGTTCAACGTACAGGTGGTCGCTGGCCACTTCCAGCATACCGCCGCGGTCCCAAAAACGCGCATTTACTGCCTGCAGCACCAGGTTTTCGCCCCGTTCGTCGCTCTCCAGTCGCTCCTGAATATTCAGCAGCAAAATCTGATTCAGCTGCCCCACCGCTTTGGCTGCCCAGTAATAGCGCCGCATCAACGCTTCGCTGGCGCGGCGCGCTTGTTTGGCCGAGGCGTCCCGTTGGGTGCCTGCAGCAACAGCAGGGCCCAGGTCGGCCTTGAGGCCAAACGATTCCGCCACAGCGTTTTGCAAATCAAACACCAGCCGGTCTTCACGGCGCTTGGCCAGCACATGCAGGCGAGCTCGGATCAAGCGCAACAGGGCTTCGTTGGTTTTGATTTGCCGGGTTTCGAGTTGCGTGATCAGGCCTTTGCGGGCCAATTCATCCCAGCTGTTGCCCAGGCCGGCCGCTTTGGTGACCCACAGCACCAGCTGCAAGTCCCGCAGCCCGCCGGGGGATTCCTTGCAGTTGGGTTCCAGCGAATAAGGGGTATCTTCGTATTTCTGATGGCGTTGCCGCATTTCAAACGTCTTGGCCACAAAAAAAGCTTTGGGGTCCATGGCATCGCTCAACGCCTGGACCAATTGTTTGCACAGGCGGCGCGAGCCAGCCAAGTGCCGACACTCCAGGAGCGAAGTCTGTACCGTGACATCCTTGTCGGCTTCTTCCAAACATTCGGCTGCCGTTCTGACGCTGGAACCAATTTCCAAGCCCAAGTCCCAACACTGGCCTATGAACACTTCCACCTGGGCTCGCAGCGCCTCGTCATTTTCCAGCGACGTGCCATTGGGCAAGAGCAGCAACACGTCCACGTCGGAATACGGGAACAGCTCACCGCGGCCATAGCCCCCCACGGCCAGCAGCGCAAACTCAGGGCCCAGGTTGGCGGTTTTCCAAAGCGCGCGCAACACATCGTCGGTCAGACGGGCCAGCTGCTTGAGGTATTTGTGCACGCCCCTCGAGTGGGGCGGCAGCGCCGTGATCCCCTGCAGCAAGGCATTTTTGCCATCGCGATACGTTTGTTTGAGGGCCAAGATCGCGTTCTGCATGGTACTGAGCGTTTATGCGGGTGCGGTGGACAACGGGTTGACGAATGAGGGCGTGGCAGGGCTGCCGGCGGACAAGGTAAAAACCTCATAGCCGGTTGAGGTGACCAGCACAGTGTGCTCCCACTGGGCCGAGAGGCTGCGGTCCTTGGTGACTATGGTCCAGCCGTCGCCCATTTCGCGTATTTCGCGTTTGCCTTGGTTGATCATGGGTTCTATGGTGAACACCATCCCCTCTTTGACCTCAAGCCCGGTACCGGGTTTGCCGTAGTGCAAAATTTGCGGGTCTTCATGGAATTTCTGGCCTATGCCATGGCCGCAAAACTCGCGCACCACCGAGTAGCCAGCAGCTTCCGCGTGCCGCTGGATCACTTGGCCAATGTCACCCAGCCGAATGCCGGGCTTGACGATTTGAATGCCCTTCCACATCGCCTCGTAGGTGACAGCGGCCAGGCGTTTGGCAGCGGGTGTGGGTTCGCCCACAAAAAACATGCGGCTGGTGTCGCCATGCCAGCCGTTTTTGATCACGGTGACGTCGATGTTGATGCTGTCCCCCTTTTTCAGGGGCTTGTCGTTGGGAATGCCGTGGCAAATGACCTGATTGACCGATGTGCAAATGCTTTTGGGGTAAGGGTTGTAGCCGTTGGGCGCGTAATTGAGCGGTGCCGGTATGGCCTGCTGCACATCGACGATGAAGTCGTGCGCGAGCTTGTCAAGTTCGTTGGTGGTAACGCCGGGTTTGACAAAAGGCGTGAGGTAGTCGAGCACTTCCGAGGCCAATCGACCCGCAATTCGCATGGCCTCAATGCCCGCTGCGTCTTTGATCGTGATGGTCATTGATACACCAAGGGTGACCTGACCGGTAAATCTCAGGCCCCTTGACGCGCTGTGAAAAGCTGCAGGTGCCGCCGGTTCAGGCAGGTTGATAAAACACCAATTTTACGTGTTTCGGGCGGTATGGGTGGCGCGGCGTAAGGGACTCGAACCCCTGACCCCGGGTTTAGAAGACCCGTGCTCTATCCAGCTGAGCTAACGCCGCCCATTGCACAAAATCACACCCGTTGAGCGGGAAGTAACAACACAAAGAACAAAGGCCCAACAAGGGGCCTTTGTGTGTAATGGTCGGAGCGGCGGGATTCGAACTCGCGACCCTCTGCTCCCAAAGCAGATGCGCTACCAGGCTGCGCTACGCTCCGACATAAGCTGCGTATTGTAGCTGCTGGCTGGGGCTATTCGGGTCGGGCGTTGGTTTTTTTATACGGGCTGAGGTTTGCGGGCGTTGGCCAACACTTCAACACCCCGCTTCACGGCGGGGCGTTCGCCCACCCTGTCAAACCAATCCTTCAAGTGCGGGTGATCGGCCCAGTCTATGCCTTGGTTTTGCCAGCTGCGCAGCCAAGGGAACACGGCAATGTCGGCCACGCTGTAGCTTTTGCCGCCAAGGTAGGCGCTGTGGGCCAGGCGTTGATCCATCACCCCGTACAAGCGTTTGGCTTCAGCGGTGTAGCGCTTGATGGCGTAGTCAATTGGCTCTGGGGCGTAAATCCGGAAATGGTGGGCTTGCCCGAGCATCGGTCCAACGCCGCCCATTTGAAACATCAGCCACTGCAATGCTTCGAATTTGCTGCGGTCGCTGCGGGGCAAAAATTTGCCAAACTTGCTGGCCAGGTACAACAAAATAGCGCCCGATTCAAACAAGGCAATGGGTTTGCCATCGGGGCCGTTGGGGTCCACCAAGGCCGGTATTTTGTTGTTTGGGCTGATTTTCAGAAAATCGGGCTGAAACTGGTCGCCCTCGCCAATGTTGATGGGATGCACTTGCCAGTCGCGTCCCAGTCGTTGGCCGCATTCCTCCAGCATGATGTGGACTTTGTGCCCATTCGGGGTGGGCCAAGAATAAACGTCAATCACGGCGAAGCCCTTTCGTGTGGGGTGGTTGCGGCGCGCTGGCCCTGTTAAAGGCTGTATTTTTGCATGTCCCGAAAGCAAACCCCCTTGAACCGACTGTTGAGGGTGCTAAAATGCGAGCTTCACGACCAAATGGGCGGGTTACTACCGGCCCATTTTTTTTGGTCGACTCTTTTTTGATCCTCGCTAAAAGCCGCACGTATTTTCAATGACTTGGCAGCAAACCGTTGAGCAAACCGTTACTGGTTTGGGTTTTGACTTGGTGGACCTCGAATGGTCGGCCGGTGGTTTGTTGCGCATCACGATTGATTTTCCGTGGGTGGCGGACCAGGCTGAAGAACGCTCCATCACGGTTGAGGATTGTGAGGTGGTGACCCGCCAACTGCAATACCTGCTGGAAGTGGAAGAAGTGGATTACAAGCGTTTGGAGGTAGGGTCGCCTGGCATAGACCGGCCCTTGCGCAACGAAAACGATTTTTTGCGGTTTGAAGGTGAAGTGGTGGACATCACGCTGAAGGTGGCCATCGGTGCCACAGGTTCCGAGGTGTCGGCCAACCGCAAGAAGTTCCGCGGCAATTTGGAGCGCTCGTCAGAAGGTTCTGGTTGGCAGGTGGTCTGGGTCGATGAGCCCAAGCGCAAACCCGGGCAAAAGGTGGGCAAGAACGCGCCTCCGCCACCGGTGCACGCCTTGGGTTTCACACTCGACGAGATTCGGGAGGCTCGATTGGCCCCGATCGTGGATTTCAAGGGGCGATCTGCCCCAAAAGCTTAAACACATTGAACGCAGCAGAGTACGGAAAGGCAGGCGAGTGAAATGAATCGCGAAATGTTGATGTTGATCGATGCGATCTCGCGCGAAAAAAACGTGGAGCGCGACGTGGTGCTGGGTGCGGTTGAATCCGCGCTGGCGTCTGCCACCAAAAAGCTGCACAAGGGTGATGTGGACATACGCGTGGCCATAGACGCTGATACGGGCAGTTACGACACCTTCCAACGCTGGTTGGTGGTGCCCGACGA
>JBDKEX010000223.1:0-2748 GCA_039798985.1 Pseudomonadota bacterium
AGCCTGTTTTGATGCGCGGCCCTGGTCAGCCGTGTGGGCGCGACCAAAAATCCGGTTGGTTGTAGTGGTGCTTTAAAAAATCCATCCACAACCGCACGCGCAGCGCCAGGTGCTTGCGTTGGGGAAACACGGCGTAAATGCCGTTGGGCGGTGCGGCGTAGCGGTCCAGCACGGTGCGCAAGCTGCCCGCGCTCACGTCTGCCTCCACCTCCCAGGTGCTGCGCCAGGCAATGCCGTACCCCGCTAGGCACCATTCGTACAGCACTTGCCCATCAGAACAGTCCAGCGGGCCGCCCGGCCGCAGGTGTATCAGTTCCCCTGGCTTGCCATCGGTATCAGCGGGCAGCTGGAAGGCCCAGCCCCGGGTCTGGGAGGCGTCTGACGACAGTGTGAGGCAATCGAATTGCGCCAAATCGTGGGGGTGTTGGGGTTGACCATGGTGTTGCAAGTAACGCGGCGTGGCCACGCACAGGCGGCGGTTGTCGGCCAGGCGCAGGCTCACCAGCGATGAGTCGGGCAAATCGCCCACACGCACCGCGCAGTCGTAGCCTTCGGCGGCCAGGTCCACCACGCGGTCGCTCAGGTTCAAGGAGATGGTGACCTCTGGGTGGAGCTCCCGAAAATGCGGCACCAGCGGCGCCACGTGACGCCGCCCAAAGCCCGCCGGAGCGGTGAGGCGCAAATGCCCTTTGGCCTTGACGCCGCCCGCGCTCACGCTGGCTTCTGCGTTGGCAATCTCGGCCAGCAGCCGCTGGCAGTCTTCCAGGTAGGCGCTGCCCTCGTGCGTGAGGGTGATGCGCCGCGTGGTGCGCACCATCAATTTCACTCCCAGGCCTTCTTCCAGCGCATCCAGCCGCCGCCCAATGATGGCGGGGGCCACCCCTTCTGCGCGGGCCGCTGCGGTCAGGCTGCCTTTGGTGGCCACGGCCACAAAGGTCTCCATTGCTTTGAGTTTGTCCATGGTGGGTGCTGGCAGACCTGATTGGGGTTTTGTTGGGTTGTTTTCTGGTTTGATATTGTGCCTATTAATCACAAAAAAGTCACAGGTCAGCGTGCGCAAGGGGTTGTAATGCGTGCCCTGGCTTGCCCTAAAGTAAGGGCATAAAACTGTCCGCACCTGCGGGCGCCTTTGAAACCGCGATTTTTTGGAGTTCAGCCCATGTCCACCCCGCGCACCGCCGTTCACCGCCTGCAAGTTGCGTCAGCGCTGTACCAGTTTGTCAACGACGAAGTGCTGCCCGGTACCGGCGTGGAGGCGTCTGCCTTCTGGTCCGGTTTTGATGCCATCGTGGCTGACTTGGCCCCCAAAAACATCGCCTTGCTGGCCGAGCGTGACCGCTTGCAGGCCGAGCTGGACAAGTGGCACAGCGCCAACCCGGGCCCCGTGACCAACATGGCCGCGTACCGGCAGTTTCTGGAAACCATTGGCTATTTGGTGCCCGCACCTGCAGGCGTTAAGGCCACCACCGCGAACGTGGATGCCGAACTGGCCACCCAGGCCGGCCCGCAGCTGGTGGTGCCGATTTTGAACGCGCGCTACGCGCTCAACGCCGCCAATGCGCGCTGGGGCAGCCTGTACGACGCCTTGTACGGCACCGACGCCATTTCTGAAGCCGATGGCGCTGAAAAAGGCCAGGACTACAACCCGGTGCGCGGTGCCAAGGTGATTGAATTTGCCCGCAACTTCCTGGACCAGGCCGCACCGCTGGCCAGTGGTTCCCATGCCGATGCCACCGCTTACGCCATTGCGGGCGGCGCGTTGCAGGTCACGCTCAAGGGCGGTGCCACCACCGGTTTGAAAGACCGAACCCAGCTGGTGGGCTACCAGGGCGATGCCGCTGCGCCCAAGTCGGTGCTGTTGGTGCACAACGGCAACCATTTCGACATCATCATCAACAAAACCACGGCCATTGGCGCCAGCGACGCCGCCGGTGTGGCCGACGTGGTGATGGAAGCCGCCCTGTCTACCATCCTGGACTTGGAAGATTCCGTGGCGGCCGTGGACGCCGACGACAAAATTGTGGGCTACCGCAATTGGTTGGGCATTCTCAAGGGCACGCTGACCGAGTCGTTTGCCAAAGGCGGCAAAACCTTGACCCGCGGCCTGAACCCCGACCGCCTGTACACCGCCCCCAGCGGCCAAGGCCAAGTGCGCCTGCACGGCCGCAGCCTGATGTTTGTGCGCAACGTGGGCCACCTGATGACCAACCCGGCCATCTTGTACACCGCCGGCGACGGCAGCACGCGCGAGATTCCCGAAGGCATCCTGGACGCGGTGGTCACCACCACCATCGCTCTGCACGACCTCAGGGGCAATGGCGCCAACGCCATACGCAACAGCCGCACCGGCAGCGTCTACATTGTCAAACCCAAAATGCATGGCCCCAAGGAAGTGGGTTTTGCAGCGGAACTGTTTGGCCGGGTGGAACAGCTGCTGGGCCTGCCCGACAGCACCGTGAAGCTGGGCATCATGGACGAAGAGCGCCGCACTTCGGTCAACCTCAAGGCCTGTATTGCCGCGGCCGCCAGCCGTGTGGCCTTCATCAACACCGGTTTTCTGGACCGCACCGGCGACGAAATGCACACCGCCATGCTGGCCGGCCCCATGGTGCGCAAGGGCGACATGAAAACCAGCGCCTGGATCCAGAGCTACGAGCGCAACAACGTGCTGGTGGGCCTGGGCCTGGGCCTGCGCGGCAAGGCGCAAATTGGCAAAGGCATGTGGGCCATGCCCGACCTGATGGCCGA
>JBDKEX010000224.1:0-15185 GCA_039798985.1 Pseudomonadota bacterium
CCTGGAATGGCCATGAGACGCATTTTTTGCTCTTCGGTGTATTTTGCGACTTCAGCGGGCAGCGGGGGGCGGGGCCCCACCAGGCTCATTTCACCGGTGAGAACGCACCACAGCTGGGGCAACTCGTCGATGCTGTACTTTCGGATAAAACGCCCAATACCGGTCACGCGCGGGTCGTTTTTCATTTTGAACGTGACGCCCGCAGAGCCGTGCTGGGTTTGAGCCAGCAATTTTTCGCGCACCACGTCAGAGTCCGTTCGCATGGAGCGGAACTTGGGAAAGTCAAATTCTTTGCAATCCCAACCGACTCGTTTTTGCCAGTAAAAGACCGGCCCTTTGCTGCTCAATTTGATGGCCAGCGCCACCACCAAAAACAGCGGTGACAGCAAAATCAGGCCGAACAGCGAAGCGAAAAAATCCAAGACCCGCTTCTTGAAGTACCCCCACAGCATTTGCAGTCGATGCTTGCCAGTAAAAGTCTTCAAAATGAATTGAAACATCGTTCAAGGTCCCAGTTTTGAAATGATACAGATGCGGCTTAAGAGCCCTTCGAAGGCATTGTAGGACGTAATGGAGCCGGTGTGTAACCCTTGTGGGACAGCATTTTGGGAACTGTTTGATAAAAACGGCCGGCTCAGCGCAAACCCAGCACGTCAAACATATCGAACAGGCCGTGGGTTTGCCCCGCCAGAAAACGAACCGCGCGCAAACTGCCCTGCGCGTAGGTAGAGCGGCTGCTGGATTTGTGCGTGATTTCAATGCGTTCACCGGTGCCCATGAACATGACCGTGTGATCACCGACCACGTCACCCCCGCGCACGGTGGCAAAGCCGATGGAGGAAGGATCGCGCTCGCCCGTGTGCCCGTACCGTTCGTAAACCGCGCATTCTTTCAAGTCTCGGCCCAATGCATCGGCAATCACCTCGCCCATTTTCAATGCGGTGCCGCTGGGCGCGTCCACTTTGTGGCGGTGGTGCGCTTCCACGATTTCAATGTCATAACCGGTGGCCATGGCTTTGGCGGCCATTTCCAGCAGCTTCATGGTCACGTTCACCCCCACGCTCATGTTGGGGGCCATCATGATGGCAATGGACTTGGAGGCCTCGGCAATCTCCGCCTTTTGGTCGTCGGTGAAGCCGGTGGTGCCGATCACCAGCTTCACGCCGTGCTTCACGCAGGCCCGCAAATGGGTCATGGTGCCTTCGGGGCGCGTGAAATCAATCAGAAAACGGCTGTGGGCCAAACCCACATCCAAATCCGACGCAATCGCGACGCCGGTGGCTTTTCCGAGGTAGGCCGCAGCGTCTTGCCCCAGGGCTGGGCTGTTGGGCAAATCCAGCGCACCGCTCAAGGTGCAGTCGTCGGTGTTTTGAACCGCTTCAATCAGCATGCGGCCCATGCGGCCACTGGCACCCGCAATGCAAACACGGTGTAGGTTGTTCTGGCTCATAAATCAACGCGTCTCTAGGGGCGGGTAGCTGGTGGGCGGGGCAGCACTGGGAGCGACCGGGCTGGCAGCAACAGGTGCTTTGTTTTGGGTCTGGAACGCTTTGATTTGTTCCGGCGTGGCCTCTAGTGGGGGCACCTTCTCGTTGCGGCGGCGTTTGTCCAGCGAAGCCACGAACTCGGCTTCGGTGGGCAAGGCATCGGCCTCCACCCGCTCCATGGCGTCGCCCCGGAAAAACACCGACACCCGCCGCTGCTGTGGCTCTTGGCCCTGGCGTTGAAAGGTGAACACATAGTCCCAGCGGTTTGCGTGGAACACGCTGGCCAACAAGGGCGTGCCCAGCACATTGCGCACCTGTTCGCGCGCCATGCCCACTTGCAACACCTGCACCTGCTCGCGCGTGACCACATTGCCCTGCAGCACATCCATGCGGTAGGGCGTGATGATGGAGCCCCGGCTGGAACAGCCCAGCATCAGCAGAGATGCCAGCAGAGACACGGCCACCGCACGGGCGAGCTTCGAGGCTTCAAACGTCTTCATGGGAGAGCTGTAGCGGATAGAGGATGCGCAGACGCGCGCATGGCGATATCATCCGAAGCATTGTAGCCCCTGGGCTTTGCAAGGGTAAGCCTGAGTGCATCTGCCATGACCAACATCGAAGAACTCAAAAACACGGGCCTCAAGGCCACCCTGCCGCGGCTGAAAATACTGGAGGTGTTTCAGACCGGGCAACAACGACACATGACCGCCGAAGATGTGTTTCGCGTGTTGCTGGATGAACGCTCCGACATCGGCTTGGCGACGGTGTACCGGGTTTTGATGCAATTCGAACAGGCCGGCCTGCTGACCCGCAGCAACTTTGAATCGGGGAAGGCGGTGTACGAGCTGAACGAGGGCCAGCACCACGACCATTTGGTGTGCTTGGACTGCGGCCGGGTGGAAGAGTTCTACGACCCCGAAATTGAAAAACGCCAGCAAACCATAGCGCAAGCCAAAGGTTTTGCCTTGCAAGAACACGCCTTGTCGCTTTATGCAAGCTGCACCAAAAGCGACTGCGAGCACCGGGTGCGCACCCGGCGTTGACCGCGGCGCGTTCGAGCCCGGGCTTCAGTACCCCCGCAGCATGGCCGCGCGTTGGCGCTGCACGAACTCCTGGTAGGTATCGATACCGCGCAACTGCAAAATCGTGTTGCGCACGGCCGCTTCGACCAACACCGCCATGTTGCGGCCTGCGACCACTTGAATAACCACCTTGCGCACCGCCACACCCAACACATCTTGGTACAGGGGCTCTGAGGGCATGCGCTCGTAATCGCGCTCCAGGGTTTCTTTGCGCACCAGGTGAACAATGAGACGCATGCGCATTTTGCGGCGCACCGCCGTTTCGCCAAAGATGGCTTTGATGTCCAACAAGCCTATGCCACGGACTTCCAGCAGGTTCTGCAACAGGTCGGGGCAGCGCCCTTCCACTGTGGTCTGGTTGATGCGGTGAAAATCGGTGGCATCGTCTGCCACCAAGCCGTGCCCTCGCGAAATGAGCTCCAGGCCCAGTTCGCTTTTGCCCAGACCGGATTCACCCGTGATCAGCACCCCCAGGCCCAAAATGTCGATGAACACCCCGTGAAGCGTGGTGCGCTCGGCAAAATGGCGCGAGAGGTAAGCGCGCAAAACATCGATCACGAAACCAGCAGAGGCCGTGGTGGAAAACAAGGGGATTTGGGCCCGCTCGCACATGGACACCAATTCATCGGGGGGGGTCTGTCCATCAGCCACCACGAGTACCGGCGGCTCCAAGGTCACAATGCGGGCGGTGCGGCGCCGGCAGTCTTCTGGGCTGGCGTCGCTCAGGTAAGCCACCTCGCGCCGGCCCAGCACCTGCAAACGGTAGGGGTGTATGTAGTTGAGGTAGCCCACCAGGTCGGCACCCGAGCGGGCCTCTTGCACCGCAGCTTCGTCAAAACGCCGTTCCGAGGCGCTGGACCCCGCCACCCACTGCCATTTGAGGGTCTCCCGGTGGTCCTCAAACAGCACATCGGCGCTGACGACGGTGGGTTTCATGGGTGAAACCGATCAGGCCGCTTCATGGGCCGAATGCCACGAGGCAATCAGCTGGTGGAGGTTGGCCGCGTCGGGTGTTGCTTTCATTTGTTCACGCAAAGCGCTGTCGCTGAGCAGTTCGGCAATTTCGGACAGTATTTCCAGGTGCTTTTGCGTGGCGGCTTCGGGCACCAGCAAAAAAATCATCAGTTTGACGGGTTGTTCGTCCGGGGCGTCGAAACCGATGGGGGCCAGCAATTGAAACACTGCCGCCAAAGGCTGTTTGAGCCCTTTGATGCGGCCATGCGGTATTGCCACACCGTGACCCAGTCCCGTGGAGCCCAGGCGTTCGCGGGCGAACAGGCTGTCGGTGACCAAGGCGCGGTTGAGCCCATGCAACGATTCGAACAGCAAACCCGCCTCTTCGAAAGCACGTTTTTTGCTGGTCGCGTCAACAGACACGAGCACTTGCTCAGCAGGCAAAATGGCAGAAAGTCGGTTCATGTAGGCGCCTCACAGAGCGCAAATTATGCCTATCTGCACGGTTCTGACCAGACCCTGCTCACAAAAAAGCCGCTTGAGGGGACAAGCGGCTTGTTGCGGTGCAGCAAAAATACAACGGTTGCCGCAAACCAGGTCAGATTACTGGAGTTGCCGTTTCACCGTTTCGTGGTGGTGGTCTTGCGCCTTGTCTTTGTGTCTCAGCACTTGGCGGTCCAGTTTGTCGGCCAATTCGTCAACCGCGGCATAAAGATCAGCATGGGCTGTCTCGGCAAAAATGTCTTTGCCCTTGACATGGATGTTGCATTCCGCTTTCTGGCGCAGGTCTTTTTCCTTCATGTTGTCCACCGACAGGATGACCTTGATATCGACCACCTGGTCGAAATGGCGCGAAATGCGATCGAGCTTGCTGGTCACGTAGCTGTGCAGAGCTGGCGTGATCTCGAGATGGTGTCCGCTGATCGTCAAGTTCATGAAGAGCCTCCTATGCTCGGGTAAAACACGAAACCATTGTGACACCAACCACGCGCTTTCCCACCCAAGGCGCCCCTGAAGTTGCTAGGGTTTACCCGTGTTTTTCTGGAGATGCGGCTGACCCATGAAGGTGCAGGCTGCGCACCACCACAATGCTGGCCAGGGCTGCGGCCACCCCCACCACAGCGGCCATCCAGTAATGCTGCAACTGCCCTTGGGCGTCGCGCGAGAGTATGAGGCCACCGACCACGGTGCCAGCCCCCATGGCGGCCGATTGCACCGAGGAATGGAACGCCATGAATGTGCCCCGAACCGCGGGTTCGGCCGCTGAGGTAACAATGGCCATGGCCGGAATCATGCGGCCACTGATGAGCACAAACATGGAGGTGGACACCACCAACACCGCTCCCAAAGGCAAGCGCCCGATCAGTGTGGTGGTGACCAAAGGCACCAAAGCCGCCAAGGCCACCCAGGTGTACATGCGCACCTTGCCCAAACGGTCCGTCAAACGGCCAAACACCCGGGCACTCACCAGGGTGGCGGCACCCCCGCACAGGTAAATCCAGGGCAGCTGCGCGTCGGTCAAGCCCACATTCGCTTGCATGTAAAGCGTGATGTAGGGAATCACCGTGAAGCTGCTGAACATCATGAGGGCAGTGAAAAGCCAAGCCCGCCTGTGGTTGCCGCTGTTGAACACGCGGGCAATGCCCTGCCAGGGCGAAGCAGCGCCCCCTTCCCGCAAGTGGTGCCGCAAGGGCGGCAGGGTGAGGCCGGCACCCACGGCGAACACGGCGCTCACCGCCGCTATGGCCACGAAAGGCAGGCTCCACCCCCAGTGTGAGGCCAGCCACAAACTCAGGGGCACGCCAGCTACCGTGGACACGGAAAAGGCCGACATCACCACGGCCATGGCCCGCCCGCGGCGCTCGAAAGGCACCACGTCCGCCACGATGGTTTGCGACAGCGCAGTGAGCACCCCGCCAAACGCGCCTGCGGCCACCCGGGCTGCCAGCAGGGCCACGTAGTTGGGCGCAAAACCACAAGCCAGGGTGGACAGGGCAAACAAACCGTACAGCGCCAGCAACAGGTGCTTGCGATCAAATCTGTCCAAGTAGGTGGTGGCCAACAAGCCGGAGGCACCGGCTGCAAAGGTGTAGGCAGACACCAGCAGGCCAAATTGCGCATCGCTTATGAGCAGCGAGCGCGTCAACTGGGGCCCCAGCGGCATCATGACCATGAAGTCCAATATGTGGGTGAATTGCACCCCCGCCAAGGTGAGCAACAACCAACGTTCGCGGCTTGAAGTGAATGGCACAGAACCTCAGAAAATGACAGAATCAAGCACTATAACTGTGGGAGATTTCCGTGGCATTGGACACCATGATTGCCAGCAACTTGATGCCTGCGAATCCACCCGAATCCGGCCCGCTCAATGCCTTGGTGTTGATGGGGGGCGGCGCACGGACCGCCTACCAGGCGGGTGTGCTCAAGGGGCTGCGGCAACTGCTGGTTCAGCACCTGGGGCCCGAAGCTGCTTTTCCGTTTCAGCTCTTGCTGGGCACGTCGGCGGGGGCCCTCAACGCCTCCTACTTGGCCAGTCAGTCCACCAAAGGTTTGGAAGCCTTTGCCTGCCTGGCCCAATTTTGGCAACAACTGCATTCGGAGCAGGTGTATCGGCTGAACGCACCCGCCTGGCTCCCGGCGAATTTGCTGGCTGCGGGGTTGACGCTGGTTCGTCAGGTCAAAACACACCACGCATTGCTGGACACACTGCCCCTGGTGGACACCTTGCACCGCCAGATTCAGCTAGAGGCCATTGAGGCGGCACTGGAACAAGGCGCCTTGCGGGCTTTGGCCGTCACCGCTTCGAGCTACACCTCGGGCGAACACTGGACTTTTTGCCAGACCGCCGCCCACGCTGATTACGCCCCGTGGCGACGCCCCGGGCGCAGGGCCACCATGCAGCTCATCACCATCGAACACCTGATGGCTTCCAGCGCCATTCCTTTTTTGTTTCCGGCGGTACCGTTGTGGGTGGATGGGCACAAAGAGTATTTTGGAGACGGCTCCATGCGCCAGCTCTCGCCGCTGTCGCCCGCCATTCAAATGGGCGCTCGCAAGGTGTTGGTGATCGGGGTGGGACAGCCGCAACGCGCTGCCTTGAGGCACCCCAAAAGGCCGAACGGGGAACCCACCGCCGGCACCATTGCAGGGCACGCCATGGCCAGCGTGTTTCATGACACTTTGCTGGCCGATGTTGAACAAGCACAACGCGTGAGCCAGACGCTGGCGCGCCTTCCGCCCCACCTGGCGGCTTTGTTGCCTTACCGGCCGGTGGAGGTGCTGGCGCTGCAACCCACGCAATCGGTGGACGAATTGGCCCTAAAACATGTTCAGGAGCTGCCCCCGGTTACCCGACGCACGCTGGAAGGCCTGGGCGTGCTGGATTCTCGGAAAGGCGGCACCAGCAGTGCCGCTGCACTGGCCAGCTACCTGATGTTTGAACCCACCTTCACCCAGGCCTTGATGCAGTGGGGTGAACACGATGCCTATGCACGCAAGGCCGAGTTGCTGGCATTTTTTGACCTGCCCGGTGCGTCGTCCGCCTAGCATCCTGCGGGTTCTTTTGGCGCCTGGATCCCTCCGATTGACACATTGCTGTCAACCTCGCGGTGCCATAATCACAACATCTTGATCAAATGGAGTTCGTCCTTGGAAAGCAGTCCCAGTTGGCTGCTTTCAGCGCCTGACTGACGCCCCCAGCACTTGCCGTGCGCGGGCACAACGGAACGCTGAAAGCGCCCCCACCCGCCCCCTCTTCAGTGCTCCGGAAGTCGCCGCATGCTCAACGTGTTTACCCTGGCCAATGGCCGCCTGTTCCAGGAAGAAATCGAGTCGCTTGAAGAACTCAAGCGGTTCAAGCCCATTTGGGTGGATCTGGAGTCCCCGTCGCCCGAAGAGCGCCGCTGGGTGCGCCAACACTTTGGCCTGTCCATACCCGAAGACGCGATGGACGACGACATCGAAGAATCGGCGCGGTTTTTCGAGGAAGACAACGGCGAGTTGCACATCCGGTCGGACTTTTTGATCGACGACGACGAGGAAGCGCGGTCGGTGCGGGTGGCGTTCATCCTCAACCAGCACAACAGCGAACTCAACAGCCACGGCGTGCTGTTTTCCATCCACGACGAGGACGTGCCCGTGTTCCGCCTGCTGCGCCTGCGCGCGCGCCGCATGCCGGGGTTGATCACCGACGCCAAAGACGTGCTGCTCAGCCTGTTCGACACCGATGCCGAATACTGCGCCGACACGGTAGAAGACATTTACGACGACCTGGACGAGGTGAGCCGCCAAGTGCTGGCAGGCGATGTGACCGACAACAAAGCCGGCGAAGTGCTGGCCGCGATTGCCCGCCACCAGGACATGTCGGGCCGCATCCGCCGCAACGTGATGGACACCCGGCGTGCGGTCAGCTTCATGATGCGCACCCGCATGCTCAGCGCCGAACAGTTTGAAGATGCGCGCCAAATTCTGCGCGACCTCGACAGCCTGGACAGCCACACCGCCTTCTTGTTCGACAAGATCAACTTCTTGATGGATGCGACGGTGGGTTTCATCAACATCAACCAGAACAAGATCATCAAGATCTTCTCGGTGGCCAGTGTGGCCTTGCTGCCGCCCACGCTGATTGCAAGCATTTATGGCATGAACTTTCAGCACATGCCGGAATTGAACCAAACCTGGGGCTACCCCGCTGCGCTGGTGTTGATGGCGCTGTCGGCCGTTGGGCCGATGTTGTACTTCCGCAAGCGCGGTTGGCTCAAGTAAGCTGAAGCCTCGGCTTTTACAACAGGTTGAGTGCCTTGCGCACCACCCGCACGCTGTAGTGGCGGGCAATCTGTTGCAAAAAATGCTGAAAGTCCACATGGGCTTCGTCGTCTGCACGGTCTGAAACGGTGCGTACAGCGCCAAAGGGTACGCCAAAATCGGCACACACTTGGGCCACGGCGGCACTTTCCATGTCGACCGCCAAAGCGGCCGGCACGGCTTGGCGCAGTGCTTCGTTTTCAGCCGCTGTGGCCACAAAACGGTCGCCACTCACGATCAAACCGCTGTGCACGCTGGGCCTGTGCAAACCAAAAGCTGCCAAGGTGGCCGCGTCCACCAGTTTGGGCACCCAGGTGAGGGCGTCCTCGGCAGCCTCGCGCAGCACCTGGGTCAAAGCCAAGTCGGCATTGAACTGCGCCCGGCCATAGCCCGGCACTTCGTACCTGGGGTACAGCGGGGAGGCGTCCATGTCGTGCTGCAAAAACGCCTGGCCCACCACAATGTCGCCCACCTCCACACCGGTGGCCAAACCACCGGCCACGCCGGTGAATATCACCTGCTGGGGCTTGAAGTGTTCCATCAGCACCGCCGCTGTGGCAGCTGCTGCCACCTTGCCTATGCCCGATTGCACCGCCACCACCTCGTGCCCGTGCAAGTGGCCATGCCAAAAGGTGCGCCCACCCCGGTGGGTTTTGCGTTCATCGGGCATCAGGGCCAACACCTCCACCAATTCTTCGTGTACAGCACTGATGATGGCGATGCATTGACCCATGGCGAGGCTCACTTTCTGTCGCGCAACTCGCGACGCAATATTTTTCCCACCGGTGTTTTGGGCAATTCGGTCCGGAATTCAATCACCTTGGGGTGCTTGTAACCGGTGAGGCGGGATTTGCAGTAGTCCCTGACATCATCTTCGCTCAGGGCCGGGTTTTTCTTGACGATGATCAACTTCACCGCTTCGCCCGAGTGCGCGTCGGCAATGCCCACCACCGCGCATTCCAATACGCCGTCCATCTGGGCCACCACGTCTTCCACCTCGTTGGGATACACATTGAATCCGCTGACCAGAATCATGTCTTTTTTGCGGTCGACGATTTTGAAGTAGCCGCGCTCGTCCATGACACCCACATCCCCGGTCTTGAACCACCCATCGGGTGTCATGACCTTGGCGGTTTCGTCGGGTCGCTGCCAGTAACCCGCCATGACCTGTGGGCCGCGAATGGCAATTTCACCCGGCGTACCCAAGGGGACCTCGTTGCCATCGTCGTCAATGCACTTCATGGAGGTGCTGGAAATGGGCACCCCAATGGTGCCGGTGAATTCGGTGCTTGTGACCGGGTTGCAACACACCGACGGGCTGGTCTCAGACAAGCCATACCCCTCGCAAATGGGGCAGCCCGTGCGCTC
The DNA here is from genome assembly GCA_039798985.1 of Pseudomonadota bacterium. Lineage (GTDB taxonomy): Bacteria > Pseudomonadota > Gammaproteobacteria > Burkholderiales > Burkholderiaceae_C > JBDKEX01. Next base: position 9,695 of record JBDKEX010000224.1, read on the forward strand.
AAGCCACCGCTTGGCCACGGCCCCCTGCACCGCCATGCCGCCGCCCAAAGACACTTTGAGGTTGCTCCAGTCCACCGTTTCGAAGTCGGGGTGGTTGGTCAATGCGTTGAACAAGGTGTTGACCGCCGGGAAGCTGTGAAAGGTGTGTTTGCTGAGCTCCTTGAGCACGGCAGGCAGGTCGCGCGGATTGGGTATCAAAACGACTTTGCCGCCGTCGCGCATGGTCAGCATCATGTTCACGGTGAAGGCGAAGATGTGATAAAGCGGCAACACACACACGCTGGTGAACTGTTCATGTGCAGGCACCTTTTTCACCACGGGTGCGTTCCATGCTTCGGACTGCAGCACGTTGGCAATGACGTTGCGGTGCAGCAGAACCGCCCCCTTGCTCACGCCTGTGGTGCCGCCGGTGTACTGCAGCAAAGCCACGTCGTCGGTTTTGACTTCGGGGGCCGTGTAACGACCCCGCGCACCCTGCGCCACGGCTTCGTTGAATCGCACCGCGCCTGGCAAATCAAAATGCGGTACCAATTTTTTGATGTTGCGCACCACGTAATTGACCAGCGTGCCTTTGAGCAAACCGAGCATGTCACCCATGGCACACAACACCACATGCTTGACGGAGGTTTGGCCGATGCAGGCTTGCAGCGTGGCCGCAAAATTCTCGATGATGACGATGGCCTTGGCGCCCGAATCCTTGAGTTGATGTTCCAGCTCGCGCGGCGTGTACAGGGGGTTGACGTTGACCACCACAAAGCCCGCCCGCAACACCGCTGCCACAGCAATCGGGTACTGCGGCAGGTTGGGCATCATCAGGGCCACGCGGTCGCCCCTGATCAACCCCAAACCTTGTAAATAGGCCGCAAACGCCTGCGACAAACGATCGGTCAGCTCATACGAATACTCTTTGCCCAGAAAGCTGTAGGCGGTGCGGTCGGCGTACTTTCGGAAGCTTTCTTCCATCAAGCCCACCAGCGACTTGTACTGACTGGGATCGATCTCGGCGGGCACCCCTTCGGGGTAGGCAGACAGCCAAGGCTTGTCGGATGAGGTCACGGTCATAAAGTCTCCAAGCGGTGGGGCCGCTCACGTTTATTTTGTTGATGGACTTGTTTTGCCCCGCACACGCTGCGTGTCGGGAGCGCGTTCAGCCTGACGTCTGGCTGACATTATGCGGCATACACCGAAAACCCAGGCACAAAAAACCCCCGAAACCGGGGGCTCTTTGCGGTGCGGTCAGGGAACCCAACTCACTCGATGGCTTTGGTCATGTCTTCCACCACTTTCTTGGCGTCGCCAAACACCATCATGGTCTTGTCCATGTAGAACAGTTCGTTGTCCAGACCGGCGTAACCTGCCGCCATGGAGCGCTTGTTCACGATGACGGTCTTGGCCTTGTATGCCTCCAATATCGGCATGCCGTAAATAGGGCTGCCTTTGGTGAGTGCAGCAGGGTTGACCACGTCATTGGCGCCCAGAATGATGGCCACGTCGGCTTGGCCGAACTCGCCGTTGATGTCTTCCATTTCAAAAACCTGGTCGTAGGGCACTTCGGCTTCGGCCAGCAGCACGTTCATGTGCCCCGGCATGCGGCCCGCCACCGGGTGTATGGCGTACTTCACGGTCACGCCTTTTTCGACCAACTTGTGTGCCAGCTCTTTCACGGCGTGCTGGGCACGGGCCACGGCCAGGCCGTATCCGGGCACAATGACCACGGTTTCAGCGTTGCCCAAAATAAAGGCGGCATCGTCTGCACTGCCGCTTTTGGCGGTGCGCTGCACGCCGCCACCGCTGGCTGCATCCGTACCGGGTTCTGCGCCAAAGCCGCCCAAAATCACGCTGAAGAAGCTGCGGTTCATGGCCTTGCACATGATGTAGCTCAGAATGGCCCCCGACGAACCCACCAGCGAACCGGCAATGATCAGCATGGAGTTGTTCAGGCTGAAGCCAATGCCCGCCGCCGCCCAGCCCGAATAGCTGTTGAGCATGGACACCACCACCGGCATGTCGGCCCCGCCGATGGGGATGATGATGAGCACGCCGAGCACAAAGCTCAACACCAGCAGGCCCAGGAAGGCGTTGAACGCTACGCCGCCGCTGCTGAACGTGAACACCAGCCCCAAAGCCACCGTGGCCACACCCAGCACCAGGTTGAGCATGTGCTGGCCACTGAACGTGACCGGTGCACCTTGGAACAAGCGGAACTTGTACTTGCCCGAAAGCTTGCCAAACGCGATGACCGAGCCCGAAAACGTGATGGCGCCGATGGCGGCACCCAAGAACAACTCGATCTTGTTGCCCATGGGTGCCTCAGCGCCTTTGGCGATGTTGGGAATCAGCGCCCAGGGTTCAACCACCGCTGCCACAGCAATGAACACCGCCGCCAGGCCGATCATGCTGTGCATGAAGGCGACCAGCTCGGGCATCTTGGTCATTTCGACCTTGTTGGCCATGTAAGCACCCAACCCGCCCCCCAACACCAGCCCCACCAGCACATAGCCCAGGCCTTGCACGGCGTTGAGCTGCATTTGCTGGGCCAACGTGGCAATCAGGCCCACGGTCGTGAGCACCGCAATGGCCATGCCGGTCATGCCAAACACATTGCCTTTGATGGACGTGGTGGGGTGGCTCAGGCCCTTCAAGGCCTGGATGAAGCAGATGGAGGCAACCAGGTACAACAGTACGACGAGGTTCATGCTCATTTGTGCGCTCCTTCAGCAGAAGGCGCTTTGCGCTCTTTCTTTTTGAACATTTCGAGCATGCGGCGGGTCACCAAAAAGCCACCGAACACGTTGACCGCGGCCAAAGCCACCGCCAGCACACCCATGGTTTTACCGAGCGGGGTTTCGGTCAAGGCGGCGGCCAGCATGGCCCCCACAATGACAATGGCTGAGATGGCGTTGGTCACGGCCATCAGGGGGGTGTGCAGGGCAGGCGTCACGTTCCAGACCACGTGGTAGCCCACGTAAATGGCCAGCACAAAAATGATCAGATTGACCAGGGCAGGGGATACAGCATCCATCACGGTCTCCTTATTTGCGTTTCACTTCGCCGGCTTGCGTCATCAGGCAAGCGGCCACAATGTCATCGTCCAACGGCACCTGCACGGCGGTGGCGTCTTTGGGCAGCACCAGCTTCAAAAAGTCCAGCACGTTGCGGGCGTACAGGCTGGAGCTGTCGGCCGCCACCAGTGCGGGCAAGTTGGTTTCACCGATGATGAAAACACCGTGTTTGTTCACGGTTTTGTCGGCCTCGGTCAGGGGGCAGTTGCCTCCCACTGAGCCATCCGGCTGGGTGGCTCCCTTGCCAGCGGCAATGTCCACAACCACCGAGCCGGGCTTCATGCTCTTGACCATGTCTTCGGTGATCAGCACAGGCGCGGCACGGCCGGGAATCAGGGCGGTGGAAATGACGATGTCGGCATTGGCCACGCGCTTGGCCACCTCGGCCTTCTGGCGGTCCAGCCAGCTTTGAGGCATGGGGCGGGCGTACCCACCCACGCCTTCAGCGGATTCTTTTTCTTCGGCGGTTTCGTAGGGCACGTCAATGAACTTGGCGCCCAGCGATTCCACCTGTTCTTTCACCGACGGCCGCACATCTGACGCCTCAATCACGGCGCCCAAGCGCTTGGCGGTGGCAATGGCCTGCAAACCGGCAACCCCCACGCCCAAAATCACCACGCGGGCGGCTTTGATGGTGCCGGCAGCGGTCATGAGCATGGGGAACAGGCGCTGGTACTGGTTGGCCGCCATCATCACGGCTTTGTAGCCGGCAATGTTGGCCTGCGATGAAAGCACGTCCATGCTTTGGGCGCGGGTGGTGCGCGGCGCGGCTTCAAGCGCAAAGCTGGTCAACCCGGCACGGGCCATGCGTTGCAGGCCGTCGCCATCAAAAGGGTTGAGCATGCCCACCAAGGTGGCACCTGGCTTCATGTGGGCCAGCTCGTTGTCAAAGGGCGTGCGCACCTTCAGCACCAGGTCAGCGCTGAAGGCGCCGGCCGCATCGGTGATTTCGGCCCCCACGGCCTGGTAAGCGGCATCGGTGGCGCTGGCGGCCACACCGGCACCGGCCTGCACGCGCACGGTGTGGCCTTGGGCGATGTATTTCTTCGCCGTTTCGGGCGTGACAGCCACGCGGGTTTCACCCACCGTGGTTTCGGCGGGTACGCCTATGAGCATGTTGGTCTCCTCGCTCTATGAAAAATCGGTCAACGCAAGAGGGTACTGGTCTTCTGGGCAAACCACCAGAGGGGCTTCCGCAGTTTTCTCTAAATTGATCGCGTGTGTGGGCGTTTGTATCATGGCGCGCAGCCTGCAAGGGCCTGGCGGCAGATGACGCTGTGGCAAAGCCGATAATCGGCCCCATGACTGAACGTTGGAAACCCAGTGCCACGGTGGCTGGCATCATTGAACGCAATGGGCGCTACTTGCTGGTGGAAGAACACACCCCAGAGGGCCTGCGCCTGAACAACCCGGCGGGCCATTTGGACCCGGGCGAAGCCCTGGCCGCAGGCTGCGAACGCGAGGTGCTGGAAGAAACCGCACACACCTTCCGCGCCACGGCCTTGGTGGGGGTGTACATGTCGCGCCTGCAACGGCCTGCAAACAACGGGCAGCCGGCCCAAGACATCACCTACCTGCGCTTTGCCTTCTGTGGCGAACTGGGCGCATTCGATGCCACCCGAGCGCTCGACAGCGGCATTGTGCGCACCCTGTGGCTCACCCCCGACGAAATTCGCGCCAGCACCGACCGCCACCGCAGCCCCCTAGTGCTGCGCTGCATGGAAGACCACCTGCGCGGCCAGCGCCACCCGTTGGACCTGATTTACACCGACCCCAGCATTACGGCCTTGGGCTGACTTGCCCACCAACGAAAGCCCCCATGGCCATCAAGTCCACCATCTTCAAGGCGAACCTGCAAATCGCCGACATTGACCACAACTACTACGCCGACCACGCCCTGACCCTGGCCCGCCACCCCAGCGAAACCGACCAACGCATGATGGTGCGATTGGTGGCCATGGCCTTGAACGCGCACGAACTGCAAGACACCTGCGGCGGCGACGGCACCTTGGCTTTTGGCGCGGGCTTGTCTGACCCCACCGACCCCGATGCGCACCTGACCGACTTTACCGGCCGCAAGCGGCTGTGGATTGAGGTGGGCCAGCCGGAGGACAAACCCCTGAGCAAAGCCTGCAGCCAGGCCGACGCGGTGCGGGTGTACGTGTACGCCCACCAGGCCGAGGTTTGGTGGAAAAACATTGAAACCAAACTGAGCCGACTGGAAAAACTGCAGGTGTGGCGCCTGCCCGCCGAAGCCGCCAGCCAGCTGGAACAACTGGCCGAACGCAGCATGCAGCTGCAAGCCACCGTGCACGACCAAGTGCTGACGCTGAGCAGCGACAAAGGCACCGTGTCGCTGGAGCTGGCGCGCTGGAAGTGAAGGCCGTGGGCTGTTGAGTCGAACTGAAACCAAAGCTAACAGAAACGTC
>JBDKEX010000225.1:0-8762 GCA_039798985.1 Pseudomonadota bacterium
TGATGCAGTGGTTTCCTCCAATGACGGTATGGCTGGCGGTGTGGTCGCGGCACTGTCTTCCAAAGGCATGAAGGGCGTTCCAGTTTCCGGCCAGGACGGTGACCACGCTGCACTGAACCGCGTTGCTATGGGCAGTCAAACCGTGTCTGTTTGGAAGGACTCCCGCGAGCTTGGCAAGGTCGGCGCACAAGTTGCTGTTGCGCTCGCCAAGGGTGAGAAGCCCAGGGGCGCTTCTGTGTTCAGCGATGGCGAGAAGAAAGTGGCTTTGCAATCCATCCTTCTCAAACCCATCCCAATCACCAAGGCCAACCTTGATGTTGTGATTAAAGCAGGTTGGATTTCCAAAGACGCCGCCTGCAAGGGCGTTGACAAAGCCACTGGCCCGGCCGCCTGCAAGTAACCAGGTCCTAGCGAGTTGCGCCAAGGGTGGGAAGCCATGGGGCTTCCCACCTGCGCCTGCAACATAAGCGCTTACGAGAGAACACTATGAGATCGATGCAAGAGAAATTCCAGGTCAGCGCACTCGACCTGAGGCTGATGATCATGTCCATCGTGCTGGTGGCTATGGCGTTGGCGTTCCATGTCGCGACAGGTAACTTTCTGTCCCCTGAAAACCTCTACAACATTGCTCAGCAATCCGCTGTTGTGGGCATAGTAGCTGCAGCCATCGGTCTCGTTATCGTTGCCAGACAAATTGACCTGTCTGTTGGATCGGTCTTGGCCACGGTGGGGGTTGCCATCGCTTACCTGATGTACAGCAAGGGCTGGCACTGGATTCCCGCCAGTTTTGTGGGGTTGGCCATTTCATTGGCCGTTTACCTGTACCAGGGCTGGCTGTCCGCCTATCTGGGAGTGGCCTCGTTTGTGGTGACCCTGGGTGGACTGGTCTCTTTTCGCGGTATTGCGTTTCTGTTCTCCGATGGACGCACCCAGCCTATATCTGACCCGACCTTTCTGCTCATTGGTGGCGGACTGGATGGGGCCATCGGTACGACCGCAAGTTGGGCACTGGGCTTGATCGCCAGCTTGGTTCTCATGGTCAACACTTTGCAGCGCAGACGCTCCATGCAGTCCCACGGGCTGGCACCACGTCCGTTGCTATTTGACTTGTTGATTACAGGATTTTTTGTTGCAGTCATCCTGCTTTTTGTAGGTGTGATGTGTTCGTATCAAATTCAAAGCAAGGATGAACCACAAGGCATTCCCAATCCCGTTTTAATCTGGGCCGTAGTGGTTGCGTTCATTTCCTTCATCGTCAACCGCACCAGTTTTGGCCGTTATATCTATGCCATCGGCGGCAACCCGGAGGCCGCCAACCTGGTGGGTATTCCGGTGCGTTGGGTCACACTGAAAATCTTTTTGCTTTTGGGTGTGATGACAACAATTGCCGCCATGGTGGCCATCTCCCGCCTGAATGCGGGCACGGCTTCACTTGGAACCGGCATGGAGTTGTATGCCATTGCTGCTGCAGTGATCGGTGGCGTTGCACTCTCTGGCGGGAGCGGCAGCGTATTGGGCACCGTGCTGGGAGCACTCATCATCCAGTTTCTGGAAAGCGGCCTTTTGCTCATGGAAGTAGGCGTGGGGCAACGCTTGGTCATCATTGGGCAGGTGCTCATTGTGGCTGTGGTGTTTGATGTGATTTATCGCCGTGCAACGGGGGAGCGACTGTGATGACTGGCAACAACAATGTTCCTCTGGTAGATATCCAGGGCGTGAGCAAAGCCTTTGGTGGCGTGCATGCGGTGGAGAAAGTAACGCTCAAGCTTTACGCTGGGGAAGTGGTGGCCCTGCTTGGCCATAACGGCGCGGGCAAATCCACTCTGATGAAAATGCTTGCCGGTGCTTATCCTATTGACAGCGGTTCCATCAACATCCAGGGCGAGCAGGCCGTGATCGAGAACCCCTCCGACTCACAGCGCTATGGCGTGGAAACCATCTACCAGACGCTGGCATTGGCCGATAACTTGGACGCCGTGGCCAATCTATTCCTGGGTCGCGAAATCAAGACCAAGTGGGGCACTCTGGATGATTACTCCATGGAGCGTGAGGCCCGTGAAGTGTTCAAGCAGTTGAACCCCAACTTCAAGAACATCCGGGTTCCGGTACGCGCCTTGTCGGGTGGCCAACGCCAAGTGGTTGCTATCTCGCGAGCTTTGTATTTCAAGGCCAAGGCATTGGTCATGGACGAACCTTGCGCCGCACTCGGGCCAGAAGAAACGCAAATGGTGCACGAACTCGTGCGCACTTTGAAAGCACGTGGCGTGGGTATCTTCCTGATCAGCCACGACATGCCGGATGTGTTCGGCCTGTCAGACCGCCTGTGCGTTATGAAGAACGGCAAAACCGTGGGGACCTACAAGACCGCGGACGTGACCGAGGACGAAGTCTTGGGAATGATCATCGCGGGAAAAAAGATTACCCGCATCCCTGAGTTGATCGATCCTATGTGATCCGGTGGCCCCATCGCATGGGGTCGTCTTATCCCCTTCATCCAACGGAGCAACCCATGAGCGCGTTTGGTGATAGAAGGCATCACCTATGGCTAGACCGATGGGCTGAATGCCTTGAAGAAAGCAGGTAGCGATGTGAAGCGCCCGTCCTTGGTAGGTGGCGGCGACCGCAGCGCCATGTGGGCCCAGCAACTGGCCTCTGGTTTGAGTGTGGAAATTGCCACCCATGCGGAGTCCACCGCTGGTGGTGCACTGGGCGCGACACGCTTGGGCTGTCTTGCCGCCGGAGCGTCGGTGGCCGATGTATGCGCCCAGCCCGCCATTGCCAAAAGCTACCAGCCCAATGCCGCAGAGCAGGACGTGCTGGGACCGCACCATGCCAAGCTCCAGACGCTGTACCCCGCGCTCAAGGCCTTGCAATAAAGCGCTACTCCCAACACCCTCAACGTATTCCAAAACCCCTGCCTATCGACCGTTACCAGGAAGCCCCCATGAGCACCTACTTCAACGCCATCGCCCCCATCGCCTTTGAGGGCCCTGAGTCCAAGAACCCTCTTTCTTTCAAGTGGTACGACAAAGACCAAGTCGTGGCGGGGAAGCGCATGGAAGACCACTTGCGATTTGCCTCCTGCTACTGGCACAGCTTCTGCTGGGATGGGCGCGACCCCTTCGGCGGCGACACCTTCGAGCGGCCCTGGCACCACATGGGCGACCCCATGGCGGCAGCCGAGCTCAAAGCCGATGTGGCCTTTGAGTTTTTCCAAAAGCTGGGCGCGCCTTATTACTGCTTCCACGACCGCGACGTGGCCCCAGAGGGCAAAACACCGCGCGAGAGCGTGGCCAACTTCCACGCCATGGTGGACGTGCTGGCCAGGAAGCAACAAGACACCGGCATGAAACTGCTGTGGGGCACCGCCAACCTGTTCAGCCACCGCCGCTTCATGTCGGGTGCGGCCACCAACCCCAATCCCGAAATTTTTGCGCTGGGCGCCCTGCAAGTCAAAGAAGCCATGGACGCCACCTTGAAGTTGGGCGGCGAGAACTACGTGCTGTGGGGTGGCCGTGAAGGCTACGAGACCCTGCTCAACACCCGCATGGGTCAGGAGCTCGACCAGATGGGCCGCTTTTTGAACATGGTGGTGGAGTACAAGCACAAAATCGGTTTCAAAGGGACCATCCTGATTGAACCCAAGCCGCGCGAACCCAGCAAACACCAGTACGATTTTGATGTGGCCACCGTTTTTGGTTTTCTGCAAAAGCACGGCCTCGAGAAAGAAATCCGTGTCAACATCGAAGCCAACCACGCCACCCTGGCCGGTCACAGTTTCGAGCATGAAATCGTCAGCGCCATTGATCTTGGCATCTTCGGCTCCCTTGACATGAACCGCGGCGACATGCAGTGCCAGTGGGACACAGACCAGTTCCCCAACAACATCCCCGAAACCGCCTTGGCGATGTACTACATCCTACAAGGCGGCGGCTTTACCACCGGCGGCCTGAACTTCGACAGCAAAGTACGCCGCCAGTCGATTGACCCCGAAGACATGTTCCATGGCCACATCGGAGGCATGGATACTGCCGCTCGCGCGCTCTTGATTGCCGACGCCATGATCCGGGACGGCCGCTTTGCCAAGATCACCGAAGACCGCTACGCCGGTTGGAACACCACCTTCGGCCGTGATGTGCTCTCCGGCCGACTCAGTCTGGACGCAGTGGCTGCGCGGGTGCTGGAGCACAACACCGACATCCGCCCGGTTTCCGGCCGCCAAGAGCGCATCGAGAACTTGCTCAACGTGTTTATCTGACAAGACCCGCTTGCGCGCCCATGGGGTAAGACCCGGGCGCAGGTTGTCTGCTTAAAGACTGCAAAGGTTTGCATATGAAAAAAGTCGTCTGGGGCGTTCTCAGCACCGCCAAAATTGGTTGGGAAAAAGTCATCCCTGCCATGCAAAATAGCCAGCACTGCGAGCTGCGGGCGATTAGCTCACGCAATCTGGACAAGGGTCGCGCACTGGCCGACAAACTGGCCATACCGGTGGTCTATGGCAGCTACGCAGAGCTTCTGGCCGACCCTGAAATCGAAGCCATCTACAACCCCCTGCCCAACCACGAGCATGTGCCCATGACGTTGGCTGCAGCCCGTGCTGGCAAACACGTCTTGTGCGAAAAGCCGGTGGCCCTAAACGCCAATGAAGCTGCGCAGTTGCGCGAGGTGAGCGACAAGGTGCTCATCATGGAGGCCTTTATGGTGCGCTTCCATCCACAATGGCTGTTGGTGCGTGAGCGGGTGCGCGCAGGCGAGTTGGGCAATCTGCGCACAGTGCAGGCCTACTTCTCTTATTACAACCGGGACCCCGCCAATGTGCGCAACCAGGCCAACATTGGCGGCGGAGCCCTGTACGACATTGGCTGCTACCCCATCGTGACGGGGCGGTTCTTGTTTGACGCGGAGCCCAAGCGCGTTATCGCCTTGGTAGACCGAGACCCCGAATTCCAGACCGACCGCACCGTGAGCGCCCTGGTGGACTTCGGGGAGGGCCGCCGACTGGACTTCACGGTGTCTATGCAGTCTGTGCCCTACCAACGCGTGCAGGTGTGCGGAACCCAAAAGCGCATCGAGTTACACATTCCCTTTAACGCGCCGCTGGGCGGCTCCACCGAGGTGTTTACCGACGACGGCAGCCAGCTCGATGGTGGCTCCATCCGCACCGAGGTGGTACCGGCCTGCGACATGTACACACTGGAGGTTGATGCCTTTAGCCAGGCCGTGCGCGGCGCCATCCCACTGCCCTATGGGGTCGAAGACGCAATTCTCAACATGCGTGTGATTGACGCCTTGTTTGCCTCCGAAAAGACCGGTGCTTGGGTGAACCTGTAATGGGGGTTGAACGCATGTTGAGCAAGCAAGTCCCCTTCATTGTTGCCGCCGCCGTTGCACTGCAGGCTGCAAGCGCAGCCGATGCCTTACCCGCCACACCTCGCTTTGTGGAAGAAACCGACACCGCGGGCCTGCAAAGTCGCTTTGAGGGTCAGGACGAATTCATGGTGGGCGGGGGCGTGGCGGTGTTCGATTGCGACAACGATGGCCTGTCAGAAATCTACATCACCGGCGGCGTCAACAAGGCCAAGTTCTACCGCAACAAGAGCACTCGTGCAGGCCCCATCAAGCTGCAGGAGCAGCGCTCCGGGATGGAAGTCACCAGCGCAACGGGGGCCTACCCCATCGACATCGATGGCGATGGCAACGCCGATTTGGTGGTGCTGCGCGTGGGCGAACTGGAGGTGTTTCGTGGTCTGGGGCAATGCAAGTTCGAGCGCGCGAATGAACTGTGGAACATACCCAAGAGCAACGGCTGGCACACTGCCTTCTCGGCCACTTGGGAAAAAGGCCAAACCATGCCCACACTGGCTGTTGGCAGCTACTACGACCGCAGTCGCCCTGATTTCCCCTGGGGCACTTGTACACCTGGCATGCTGCTGCGGCCCGACGTCAGCGGCAAACAGTTTGCCGCCCCTGAAATGCTCACGCCTGGTTACTGCGCTTTGAGCATGTTGTTCTCAGACTGGAATCGCAGTGGCCAGGCCAGTCTGCGCGTGGCCAATGACCGCGAATACTACAAAGGCGGGCAAGAGCAACTCTGGAAGGTGACACCGGGTAAAAATGCTGTGCAGTACACCACAGACGATGGCTGGAAGCGCCTGCAGGTCTGGGGCATGGGTATTGCCAGCAACGACATCGATGGCGACGGATACCCGGAGGTCTTCATCACCAGCATGGCCGACAACAAGTTCCAGAAGCTGGAAGCCACCGTTGTTGGAGCTGATAGCAGCACCTCAGTAACCGGCTCGCAGCCATTGCAGCCTACCTACATCGACCAGGCCTACAAACGCGGCGTCACTGCTCACCGCCCGTATGTGGGGGGTGACATCCACCCCAGCACGGCCTGGCATGCGCAGTTTGCCGACGTGAACAACGACAGCTGGGTTGACCTGTTCATCGTCAAGGGCAATGTTTCCAGTATGCCGGAATTTGCCATCCTGGACCCCAATGATTTGCTTCTGCAAGAAACCGATGGCCATTTCACCCAGGTGGGGCAGCAAGCCGGTGTGGCCAGCTTCAAGCGTGGACGCGGCGGCATGCTGGCCGACCTCAACGGCGATGGCCTGCTAGACATGGTGGTGGTCAACCGGCAAGACAAGGCGCAGCTCTGGCGCCATGTGGGCGCGGGCATTGCAGACAAGTCTGCCCCCATGGGCCACTGGTTGCAACTGCGTTTAAAGCAAGCGGAAGGCAACCGAGATGCCGTGGGAGCTTGGGTGGAGGTGGACTTGGGCGGACGTACGGTACGCCAAGAGCTCACCATCGGTGGCGGTCATGCCAGTGGACACCTCGGCTGGATGCACTTCGGCTTGGGGGAGGCCAAAGACGTCAAGCTGCGGGTGCAGTGGCCCCACGGCGAATGGAGCGCATGGCAAAACGTGCGTGCAGATGCTTTTTACAGCGTGGACAGAGAGGCCGGCGTGCGCGCCTGGACAGCTCCATGAAATCCAATACCCGCAATGCCCGCACCCCGCGCTTCAAAGTCTGGTTGGTCGCCCTGGCTGCCGCGGGCCTACAGGCCGGCCTGAACAGCACGGCGGTTATGGCCCAACCTGGCCCAGCAGTGGTGGCCAAACCGGCGTCTGCTTTCAGCGCTGGTGTGCCGTACGACTGGTTTTACCTCAGCTTCCAGCTGATCCAGCAAACGCCGGGCTTTAGCCCACCGGTGGCCGCACGCGCCTTGGGCTATATGGGCCTGGCACTGTATGAATCGGTGGTGCCGGGCATGCCGAGCTACCAAAGCCTGGCCGGACAACTCAACGAGCTGGGTTCCTTACCGTGGGCGCAACCGGATGAACCCCTGCACTGGCCGACCGTGGCCAATGCCGCGCTGGCCACCATGACGCGCATGATGTTCAGCAACGCCAGCGCAGAAAACAAGGCCCGCATCGATTTGCTGGAGCGCAGCCTGCCCTTGAAGTACACGCAGGACTTTGACCCAAACGCCGTTACTGCCGACATCACCAATCGGTCTGAAACCTTCGGCAAGCTCATGGCCATGGCAATCATGACCTGGGCCCGCACAGACGGGGGGCACGAAGCCTGGGGCCCCATACGGCGCAGCCAGGCCAACTATGTGCCGCCCAGCGGGGCAGGCAAATGGTCAGCCACGCCACCGGCCTTTGCATCGGCTTTGCTACCCTACTGGGGGCAGAACCGGCCCATGGTACTCAAGACTGCGGCCGACTGTCCTGCCCCACCCCCGCCGCCGTATTCGGAAGAGCCCGGTTCGGCCTTCTACAAAGACGCCATGGAGGTTCACAAAATCGCCACCGCAGCCACACAGGAGCAGCGCCAGTTTGCGCTGTACTGGGCAGATGACGCAGGCAAGACCCCCACACCGGCAGGCCACTGGGCCTACATCACCAACGACTTGCTCAAGGCCCGCAAGGCCGATCTTGGAACAGCAGCAGAAGTGTTTGCCCGACTGAACATGGCCATGTCTGACGCTTTTGTGGCAGGTTGGCATACCAAATACACGCTCAATGTGCTGCGCCCGGTGACCTATGTGCAACTGGTGATCGACAGCAACTGGTACCCCACACTGCTGCCCACGCCACCGTTTCCGGACTACCCATCCGGCCACTCCGTGCAAAGCAGCTCGGCCCAGACGGTGTTGTCAAAAATGTTTGGTGCCCATACGGAATTTGTGGACAACACCCACAACGACCGCGGCTGGGGTCCGCGCAGCTTCAAAGGATTTAAAACCGCAGCCGACGAGGCCGCCATATCGCGCCTGTATGGCGGTATTCACTACCGCTTTGCCAGCGAAGGTGGCAAACCTCAAGGGGCTTGCGTGGCAGAAAAGGTGTTGGCCTTGAGGTTCAATCGGTGACCTGCCGCTTCTCATCACGAGGACTTGGAGTTTCGAACTTCATCAATTCGCCACCATCGACTATTCAAGTTTTAGTCATATATGAATATGAAGCGTAAGGTGGACTTTGCTGCTAGAGAAAGACCCCATGCCGACGTGCCAACCCTGAAAAGCCAGAAGCATCCCATGTCCACTTCACCGGCAGCCGGCGCACCGGCGGAACAATTCAACAAAATGCTGTCAGTCATCCAATTCCCAAAGAACCGCCTCGTAGACCTTGCTTGCCTGGGCCGCCTTGCTGTGGATATGTACGCCCAACAGTTTGGCAGCCACCTGGAAGACACCCGCAGCATGGCCATGTACCTGGGGGGCAGCTCGGCCAACCTGGCCTTTG
>JBDKEX010000226.1:0-13026 GCA_039798985.1 Pseudomonadota bacterium
CGCCCGCCAGCGCCCGCTGGCCCGAGGTGACCACCGACGTGGCCGTGGGCCAAATGCGGCAAATTGAATTTGTGGCCAACGAGCCCGGCGACTGGGCCATGCACTGCCACAAAAGCCACCACACCATGAACGCCATGGGCCATGCCGTGCCCAACATGATCGGGGTGGATCACCGGGGCCTGGTGGGCAAAATCCAGAAAGTGGCCCCCGACTACATGCTGATGGGTGAACGCGGCATGGCCGACATGGGCGAAATGGAAATGCCCCTGCCCGACAACACCGCCCCCATGATGACCGGCACCGGCCAGTTTGGCCCGCTCGAAATGGGCGGCATGTTCACCGTGTTCAAGGTGCGCAAAGACCAAAAGCCCGGTGTTTACACCGACCCCGGCCCCTACACATTCCCTCAAGGCACCGTGGCCCGCGAATGGACCGGTCCTGCCCCCGTTCCCACCCGCCCCGCGGAATCGCCGGCGCATCACCACACTCCTGCAGCCAACGCCGTCAAGCCCGCAAAAGGTTCGTCACATGGCCACTGAATCTTTACCCCACATGAAAAACCTCCGCCGTTTTGGCCTTGCAGCCCTGTCGTTTTTGTTTGTTTCCCATGTTTGGGCCCACAGCAACAGCATGCACATGCCCGCCGCCAGTCAGGTTCGCATGGAGCAAAAGCCTTGGGGCATTGCAGGTTTGTCCAAAGACGTGGTCCGAACGGTTGAAATCAAAATGACCGACAACATGCGCTTCACCCCCAGTCTGATCGAAGTCAAGCAGGGCGAAACCATCAAATTGGTGCACCGCAATGCAGGCAAAGTGATGCATGAATTTGTACTGGGCACCGCAGCGGACTTGGCTGAACACGCCGCGCTGATGAAAAAATTCCCCGACATGGAACACGACGAACCCTATATGGCGCACGTTGAGCCCAGCAAGCGCGGCCAAATCATTTGGAACTTCAATCGCCCCGGAGATTATGAATTTGCCTGCCTGTTGCCTGGCCATTTTGAGGCAGGCATGATAGGAAAGGTCAGGGTGCTGCCCAAGTAGGGAGCCAGAGTTTGTAGATTTCTCTGCTCTCCGTGTGTGCTGGTTCAACGCAGTCTTAGATCGGATTCACAGTGAACGCCTCTGCACCCTCTTTTGGCCCTTTGTGGGTCGAATCGGTTGAAACACTTTTTCATGCGGATTTGCCGTTTGGGCTGGCCTTGTTGGATCGCAATTTGCGATACCAGCGAATCAACACCACGCTTGCCCAGTTCAATGGCGTTACGGTGGAGCAGTCTGTGGGACGCACCGTGTCTGAAGTGCTGCCCGACGCTTACCCGGCGTTGGGCCCCATGCTGAGAACCGTGCTCGATCAAGGGGTGGCTTTAGAGAAATTCCGGGTGCAGGTGGATGTGCCCAGTTGCCCCGGTGAACTCTCCGAATGGGAGGCCAGCTATTTACCGGTCCGGGGCCCTGCGGGTGTTGATGGCGTGCTGGTGGTTGCCGTCAACATCACCGCCGAGCAGCGGGCAGAACAGGCCCGTCGCGACAGCGATGCCCGCATACGCAAACTGCTGGACAGCTTGTTTGCTTTTGTTGGCGTGCTGGCGCCAGACGGTACTTTGCTCGAAGCGAACCGCGCTCCGCTGGAGGCAGCTGGTATCAGCATCGAAGATGTGCGTGGCCTGCCTTTTTGGAAAGCCTATTGGTGGAGTCACGACCCCGCCCTGCAAGACTGGCTCGAGGCCTCAGTCAAAGTGGTGGCCGGTGGTGGCGTGGTCAGGCAAGATGTGGTGGTTCGCACGGCCGGAGATGGGCGCCTGACCATCGATTTCATGCTGGCACCCATGTTTGATGACGCCGGCAAAGTGGTTTACCTGATTCCCTCGGCGTCCGATGTGTCCGACCGGGTGCTGAAAGAGGGCGCATTGCTTGCCAGCGAGGCCCGTTTTCGAAGCGCATTTGAAACCGCCCCCGAGGGCATGACCTTGGTGGACGGCAAAGGGCACATGTTGCTTGCCAACCGAGCCATGGGCTTGTTGTTCCGGTGCGACCCCGCCAGCCTTATTGACCAAAGCGTCAATTTACTGGTGCCCTTGTCCGATCGGGCTCAGCATGAGGGCTTGATTGCCGGGTTCGCCCAAGAGCCCAGCACCCGCATCATGGGCAAGCGTCGCAACCTGCTGGCCCAGCGCCTCGATGGCACCACTTTTCCTGTCGAAGTGGGGTTGAACCCCATACCGGGGAGCAACCCCCCCGAAATTCTGGCCACGGTCAATGACATCAGCGAACGCCTTGCGGCGCAGGAACGCATAGAGCGGGCGTTGCACGAAAAAACCGTGCTGCTGCACGAAGTGCACCACAGGGTCAAAAACAACCTCCAAATCATCGCCAGCCTGCTGAATTTGCAGGCCCGTACCGTCGATGGAACCGTGCGGGCGGTTTTGCAAGAGAGCAACAACCGAGTTCGCGCCATGGCGCTGACCCACCAGTTGCTGTACGAGCGGAACGACTTCTCGGGTCTGGAACTGGGGCCGTATTTGCAACGACTGAGTGCACTCTTGCGCGAAACCTACCTGACCCCCAACGTGCCCATACGTTTGGAAGTTGACGTGCTAGAGACCGGGTTGCGCATTGATTTGCAGCAAGCCATACCTTGCGGTCTTATCGTCAACGAACTCGTTACCAATGCGCTCAAACATGCGTTTCCTGCGGGTCGAGAGGGCCACGTCACCGTCACCGCCAAGCCAGAACTGCCCCATTGCGTCAGAGTGACCGTGGCCGACGACGGTATCGGCTTGCCACCGGGCACCACCCTCGAGTCGCAAGGGTCTTTGGGCTTTCAGCTGATGCCACTGCTGGCCGATCAGCTGGGCGCGAAACTGGATCTGGCTGAGGGCCCAGGAACCCGGGTAAGTTGGTCATTCCCCTTGCTGGAGGTGATGCATGAACCCTACCGCTGAGACCCCCACCGCCGCAGAAAACGCGGCCAAACGCCTGCTCATAGTCGAAGATGAGCGCATTGTGGCGTTGGATTTGCGCTTCAATTTGGAAGCACTGGGCTACAACGTCATTGGAATGGCAGCCAGTGAAGGCGAGGCACTGTCCATGGTGGAAAACCACCGCCCAGACTTGGTGCTCATGGACATCAACCTCGGTCGCGGAGGGGACGGCACCGTTGCAGCCCAAAAAATATCAGATGCTTATGGCTTGCCGGTGGTGTTTTTGACGGCCTATGCCGAGCCCGAGACCCTCGCCCGGGCCAGCGCCAGTGCGCCTTACGGCTATTTGTTGAAGCCGTTTGATTTGCGAGAACTCAATGCCACCATTCAGGTGGCTTTGAGCCGTTGGTTGCAAGAACGCCGCCGTGATTCCATGGTGTCTGGGTTTTACTCGGCGCCCAATGCAGTGATGATTTTGGACAGTGATTTCCGGGTCCATGATGTCAACCCGGCATTCACCCGCCTGACCGGTTGGCCCGAAGACGAAATCGCCGGCAAACACCCCCACGAATTTTTGCACGCCCAACGAGAGGGCGATCGTTTGTCGCTGGAGCCCTTGGGTGTTGCTCCTGTGCAGCAAGCAGGCGAGGTCACCTGCCGCAGGCGTGATGGCAGTTTGTTTCCCGCTTGGGAGCACATCGCGGTGGTTCAAGGCCCGGATCCCCACTATATTTTGACTTTCAGCGACATCACACCGCTGAGCGACAGCCGCCAACGCATGACCGAGCAAGCCCACCACGACGCCTTGACCGGGCTGGGCAATCGTTATGAACTCGACGTTCTGCTGGATCGTTTGGTGGGCGCTGGAACCCGCTTTGCGTTGATCTTTTTGGACCTGGATGGTTTTAAAACCGTCAACGACCGCGAAGGCCACGAGGCCGGTGACAAAGTGTTGCTGGAGGTGGCCAAGCGCCTGAAAGGCGAATTGCGCAAAACCGATACGGCCATTCGGCTGGGTGGCGACGAGTTTGTGCTGGTCGTGCCACTTGCGGTGCAGCTTGAGGATTTGCAACGCCTCGCTGGGCAGTTGCTTCAATCGGTGCGTCAGCCCATCCAGATCCAAACCGCCTACACGGTCCAAGTCTCGGCCAGCATGGGCATTGCGCGTTACCCAGAAGACGGGTGCACCGCAGACGCGCTCTTGAGGCTGGCCGATACGGCAATGTACCGGGCCAAATCCCAAGGCCGGAACCAATTTGCCATGACTTCGTTGTAGTTCAAATACCCACTGATTTGGTCGGGTAATGACAATTTTTGCACTGGACCGTGAATTTCACGGTCATGATCGCGCTGGGAGCGTTTTTGCCTCTTTTTGGTGCGTTGGCAATTCAACGCCGATCGCCCAAAGCGAAATTGGGTGCCGGGTTGACCGCGGGCACTTGAGGGTTGGTTTTGAAAGTTGGCTTCGAGCCGAACGAGTCTCATTTTTTGTCCAGAAGGTAGCAGCTTGAACAATATTAAAATTTCCACGCGTCTGGTCATGTTGATTGGCCTGATGTCAGCCCTTTTGGTCATGCTCGGTGGCATGGGTTTGTTTGGAATGTCGCAGTCCAACGCGCATCTCAAGACCGTTTACGAAGACCGCACCGTGCCTTTGGGGCAACTGCTCGAGGTGCAACAGCTCATATTGCGCAATCGCCACGCGGTCAGCCAATCTGTTGCGCTGAACAACCCCGAGTCTTACAAGACATTGGCGGGCAACATCACCAACAACGCCAACGCGCTGACCGAAATCTGGAAAGCCTATACCGCTACCAAAATGACGCCGGAAGAGGACGTGGTGCTCAAGCAATTTGAAACGGCACGAGCGGCTTTTCTGGCTGGTTTCTTGCGGCCTGCCCAAGCGGCCATGCTTGCGGGTGACGTGGATGCGATCCGTCATTTGATTGAACAAAAAGAAGAGGTGCTCTACGCGCCTGTTCGCGAAAATTTGGTCAAACTGGTCAAAATTCAGCTGGACGAAGCCAAAAACGAATACGGCACTGCGGTCAGCCGATTCAATCTGTTCACCACGGTTGCTGCCCTTGCCATGGTGGTAGGCGTTTCGGCTGCGGCATTTTTTGGACTGGCCTTGATTCGGTCGATCAGCCGTTCCCTGAAAAACGCTGTAGATGCCACCAACGCGGTGGCGCACGGTGACCTGACCGGCACCATCCGCGCCGACGGGCGTGACGAGGTGGCCACTTTGCTCACCGCCTTGTCTGAAATGCAGGCGAGTTTGGTGGACGTGGTCGGTAAAGTGCGGCAAGGTGCTGAAGGTGTGGCGGCGGCCAGCTCTGAGATTGCCCAGGGCAACCACGACCTTTCATCTCGCACCGAAAGCCAAGCCAGCTCTTTGCAGCAAACCGCAGCATCGATGGAGGAGCTGGGCTCTACCGTTAAACAAAACGCTGACAACGCCTCTCAAGCCAACAGGCTGGCACGCGACGCCAGCACCGTGGCCATACAGGGCGGAGAAGTGGTGGCGCAAGTGGTGGATACCATGAAGGGCATACGCGACTCCAGCCACAAGATCGCCGACATCATCAACGTGATTGACGGTATTGCGTTTCAAACCAACATTCTTGCGCTGAACGCGGCAGTTGAGGCGGCGCGGGCGGGCGAGCAAGGGCGTGGATTTGCGGTGGTCGCAGGCGAGGTGCGCAGCTTGGCTGGGCGCAGCGCTGAGGCCGCCAAACAAATCAAAACCTTGATCAACGACAGTGTGGAGCGTGTGGGCCAGGGCAGTGCGCTGGTAGAGCAGGCTGGCCTGACCATGAGCGAGGTGGTTGACAGCATCAAACGCGTCACCGACATCATGGGAGAAATAAGCGGAGCCAGTGCTGAACAAAGCGCGGGTGTGGGGCAGGTTGGCGAAGCGATCACCCAAATGGACCAAGGCACCCAGCAAAATGCGGCGTTGGTTGAGGAAATGGCCGCAGCCGCCACCAGTTTGCGTGGTCAAGCCGATGAATTGGTCCGGGCCGTTGCTGTGTTCAAGTTGGTACCCGGTGCATCGGCATCCCCGGTTGCTGCGGCTCCGCGTGTGGCCGTTACAACCGCTGCGCGTTCGGCTGTGGCGGCTCCCAAGCATGTGGCCAAGCCCGCGTTGCGCGCTGCTGCTGCAAAAGCATCAACGGTGCCCACCAAGCGCGCGCCTGCCACCGCGCCAGCAGCACCCAAGCGTTTGGCTGCAGCCCCAGCCCCCGCGCCTGCTGCCGACGGCGAAGATTCATGGGAGTCTTTTTAAGTCGCGCCGCCGTGTGCTGGCTTGGTGGCATTCAGTGAGCCAAACACACATCTTGGGGCCGTTTCCCACTTGCTGAGCAGGTGCCCTTGCGAGCGCGCATACAGCGTACCTGCTTGGCTATAATCTAAGGTTGCCAAAGCGGGCCCATTTTTCGGGCTTGGCCTTTGAGTCACCCATTTTTGGCGCCAGCCACCGGCTGGCGTTTTCCCTTATTTAGGAGCAATTCATGGCCTTGAACGTTGAAACCTTGGAAAAGTTGGAGCGTAAAATCACGCTCGAACTGCCGCTGGAAACCATCCAAAAGGAAGTCGAATCACGTCTCAAGCGCATGCAACGCCAGGTCAAAATGGACGGTTTCCGTCCTGGCAAAGTGCCCATGAGCGTGGTCACCAAGAGCTACGGTTACTCTGTGCAATACGAAGTCATGAACGACAAAGTCGGTCAGGCTTTCAACGCAGCCGCCTCTGAAGCCCAGTTGCGCATTGCCGGCGCGCCCCGCATCAACGAAAAAGAAGGTGCCCCCGAAGGCATGGTGGCTTTTGAAGCCATTTTCGAGGTGTACCCAGAAGTCAAAATCAACGACTTGACCGCCGCTGAAGTGGACAAAATCAGCGCCGAAGTCAATGATGCTGCCATCGATCGCACCCTCGACATTCTGCGCAAACAGCGCCGCACTTTTGGGCAACGCGCTGCCTCAGAAGCAGCGGTTGACGGCGACCGCGTCACGATCGACTTTGAAGGAAAAATCGACGGCGAACCCTTCGAAGGCGGTAAAGCCGAAGGCTTTCAGTTCATCGTGGGCGACGGCCAAATGCTCAAGGAATTTGAAGACGCTGTGCGTGGCATGAAGGCAGGGGAGTCCAAAACTTTCCCGCTGAGCTTCCCGGCCGATTACCACGGCAAAGATGTGGCGGGCAAGCAAGCCGATTTCCTGGTGACCCTGAACAAGGTCGAGGCCGCTCACCTGCCCGAGGTTGATGACGCATTCGTCAAGTCGCTGGGCATTGAAGAAGGCACCGTTGACGCCCTGCGTGCCGATGTCAAGAAAAACTTGGAGCGTGAAGTCAAGTTCCGTTTGCAAGCTCGCAACAAAACCGCCGTGATGGATGCGTTGATTGCCCAGGCCGAACTCGACCTGCCCAAGGCCAGTGTGGACGCCGAAGTGGAGCGTCTGGTGGAAGGCGCCCGCGCCGATTTGAAGCAGCGCGGCATCAAGGATGCCGACAAGGCGCCGATTCCCGCTGAGCTTTTCAAGGACCAGGCCGAACGCCGCGTCCGTTTGGGTTTGGTGGTGGCAGAGTTGGTCAACGCCAACAACCTGCAAGCCAAACCTGAGCAAATTGACGCTCATATCAATGAACTGGCGGCTTCTTACGAGCGTCCTGCTGATGTGGTGCGTTGGTACAAAGGTGACAACCGCCGCCTGGCCGAAGTCGAAGCCATTGTGATCGAAAACAATGTCACCGAATTTGTGCTGGCCCAAGCCAAAGTCACTGCAAAAACCGTGAGCTTTGAAGAGCTGATGGGCCAAGCCTGATTGAGCTTGATCACATCTGGCTGACCGAAGGGCGGAAAATTCCGCCCTTTTTTGTCCCCGGTTTATCCCGAGCTCGCAAAAGGTCGGGCGGCCGAATTGGTTACAGTATGCATTGCAGCAATACACGCGGAGTCAACACACAATGAGCGCTTTGGATGTACAAAATTTGGGCATGGTGCCCATGGTCATCGAACAATCGGGTCGCGGCGAACGGGCGTACGACATTTACTCCCGCCTGCTCAAAGAACGCGTGATTTTTTTGGTGGGCCCGGTGAACGATCAATCGGCCAACCTGGTGGTGGCGCAAATGTTGTTTCTGGAAAGCGAAAACCCAGACAAGGACATTTCTTTCTATATCAACTCGCCGGGCGGTTCGGTCAGCGCGGGCATGTCGATTTTTGACACGATGAATTTCATCAAACCCGATGTGTCCACCCTCTGTATGGGCATGGCGGCCAGCATGGGGGCCTTCTTGTTGTCCGCCGGCACCAAAGGCAAGCGCTTTGCCTTGCCCAACAGCAAGATCATGATCCACCAACCGTTGGGCGGCGCCCAAGGTCAGGCCACCGACATCGAAATCCACGCCCGCGAGATCCTCAAGACCCGTGAGCAACTCAACCGAATTTTGGCCGAACGCTCTGGCCAGCCGCTGGAAAAAATCCAGGCCGACACCGAGCGCGATTACTACATGTCGGCCGCCGAAGCAGCCGACTACGGGTTGATCGACAAAGTCATCGACAAGCGCGGCAGTTAACAGGAACCAGCCACCCATGGCCGACAAAAAAAGCGCCAGCAACGAAAAAACGCTTTACTGCTCCTTTTGCGGTAAGAGCCAGCACGAGGTCAAAAAACTCATAGCTGGTCCATCGGTGTTTATTTGCGACGAATGCATTGACTTGTGCAACGACGTCATCCGTGACGAGCTGCCCCCCACCGCCTTGGTCAAAGAGACCGGCGAAAAGTTGCCCACCCCTGCTGAGATAAAGCAACACCTCGACAACTATGTGATCGGCCAAGAGGCCGCCAAAAAGTCGCTCTCGGTGGCGGTGTACAACCATTACAAACGCTTGCGCCACAAGGCCAATGCCAAAAAAGACGATGTGGAATTGGCCAAGAGCAATATTTTGCTCATCGGCCCCACCGGCTCAGGCAAGACCTTGCTGGCTGCCACCATGGCCCGCATGCTGGACGTGCCATTTGTGATGGCCGACGCCACCACGCTGACCGAAGCCGGTTACGTGGGCGAGGATGTTGAAAACATCATCGCCAAGCTGCTCCAAGTCAGCAACTACGACCCTGAAAAGGCCCAGCAGGGCATTGTGTACATCGACGAAATCGACAAGATCACCCGCAAGTCCGAGAACCCCTCGATCACCCGGGACGTGTCGGGCGAAGGCGTGCAGCAGGCTTTGCTCAAGCTGATCGAAGGTACCTTGGCTTCGGTGCCGCCGCAAGGCGGGCGCAAGCACCCGAACCAGGAAATGTTGCAGGTGGACACCTCCAACATCCTGTTCATTTGCGGCGGTGCGTTTGCCGGGCTTGAAAAAATCATCGAGAGCCGTACCGAGGCTTCTGGCATTGGGTTTGGTGCCGCGGTCAAAAGCAAGCAGCAACGCAGCATCACAGAGGTGTTTTCTGAAGTCGAGCCCGATGACCTGGTGCGCTTTGGTTTGATCCCCGAGCTGGTGGGGCGCATGCCGGTGGTGACCTCGCTGGCTGAACTCACCGAAGATGCCTTGGTCGATATCTTGACCGAACCCAAAAATGCGGTTGTCAAGCAATTTTCGCAATTGCTGTCGATGGAGGGTGTGGAGCTGGAAGTGCGGCCCGCCGCGCTCAAGGCCATTGCCCGCAAGGCTCTCAAGCGCAAAACCGGGGCCCGTGGCCTGCGCTCTATCATGGAGCAAGCCCTGATGGACACCATGTTTGAGCTGCCCAGTATCAGCAACGTAGAGAAAGTGGTGGTTGAAGAATCCACGATCGATGAAGGCCATCCGCCTTTGTTGGTGTACCACGAGGCAGCCAAACAGGCTTGACCTTGCTACCATGGGCGCTGCGGCGCCCTTTTTATTGATGCCCCTGTGGGTTGATAACGGCGGTTTCGCCCCCAACTCCCTCAGCGTATTGAGGTAACACCATGTCCGGACACACTTTACTCCCCAGCCAACCGGCAACTCTGCCACTGCTGCCCCTGCGCGATGTGGTGGTTTTCCCCCACATGGTGATCCCGCTGTTTGTGGGGCGCCCAAAAAGCATCAAGGCACTTGAGGCGGCCATGCTCAATGAGCGGCGCATCATGTTGGTGGCCCAAAAAACCGCCGCCAAAGACGACCCCTCCCCCGAAGACATGTTCGAGATGGGCTGCGTGGCCAGCATCTTGCAAATGCTCAAACTGCCGGATGGAACGGTGAAAGTCTTGGTTGAAGGCGTTCAGCGCGCCAAAGTGCTGGCGGTGGAGGAAGGCGAACAGCATTTCAATGCGAGCGTGCAGCCGGTGGACCCAACCGAGGAGGTGGCAGCCAACGATGCCACTGAGCTCGAAGCCCTGCGCCGGGCTGTCATGCAGCAGTTTGACCAATACGTCAAACTCAACAAGAAAATTCCTTCGGAAATTCTGACCTCCATTTCCAGCATCGACGATCCGGGCCGTTTGGCCGATACCATTGCGGCGCATTTGCCCTTGAAACTTGAGTCCAAGCAAAGTGTGCTGGACTTGGCCCTGATTTCCAAACGGTTGGAAAACCTGTTCAGCCAGCTTGAGCGCGAGGTGGAAATCCTCAACGTGGACAAACGCATCCGTGGCCGTGTCAAGCGCCAGATGGAAAAAAACCAGCGGGACTTCTACCTCAACGAACAGGTCAAGGCCATTCAGAAGGAACTTGGCGAAGGGGAAGAGGGCGCAGACATCGAGGAGATCGAGAAAAAGATCAAACTCGCCAAAATGCCCGCTGAAGCCCGCAAGAAGGCCGAAGGCGAGTTGAAGAAGCTCAAATTGATGTCGCCGATGTCAGCCGAAGCGACCGTGGTGCGCAATTACATTGATGTGCTGGTGGGTTTGCCTTGGAGCAAGAAAACCAAGATCAAGCACGACCTGGGTTTTGCCGAGGGCGTGCTGAACGAAGACCACTATGGGCTCGACAAGGTCAAAGACCGCATTTTGGAATACCTCGCGGTGCAACAGCGTGTTGACAAAGTCAAGGCGCCTATTCTGTGCTTGGTCGGGCCTCCTGGCGTGGGCAAAACATCGCTTGGGCAGTCGGTGGCCAAAGCCACCGGGCGCAAGTACGTGCGCATGGCGCTGGGCGGTATGCGTGACGAGGCCGAAATACGCGGTCACCGCCGCACCTACATTGGCGCCATGCCGGGCAAAGTGCTGCAAAGTCTGAACAAGGTCGGCACCCGAAACCCGCTGTTTTTGTTGGATGAAATCGACAAACTGGGCATGGACTTCCGGGGAGACCCCTCGTCTGCGCTGCTGGAGGTGCTGGACCCCGAGCAGAACCACACTTTCGCCGATCACTATGTGGAGGTCGATTTCGACTTGTCGGACGTGATGTTCGTGGCCACGTCGAATTCCATGAACATACCGCCCGCTTTGTTGGATCGCATGGAGGTGATTCGTCTGAGTGGTTACACCGAAGACGAAAAAACCAACATCGCGCAGAAGTACCTGCTGCCCAAGCAGTTGAAGAACAATGGGATCAAGCCCGACGAGCTGAATGTGACGGAAGATGCGTTGCGCGATGTGGTGCGTTACTACACCCGCGAAGCAGGCGTGCGTTCGTTGGAGCGTGAACTTTCCAAAATCTGCCGCAAGGTGGTCAAAGGCTTGCTTTTGAAGAAGTACGCCCCCACTGTGGTGGTGAATGCCGAAAACCTGAGTGATTTTCTGGGGGTGCGCAAGTACAGCTATGGCCGCGCCGAAGCGCAAAACCAAGTGGGGCAGGTGGTGGGCCTGGCCTGGACCGAGGTGGGTGGCGATCTCCTGACGATTGAAGCTGCATTGATGCCTGGCAAGGGCAATGTCATACGCACCGGTTCCCTGGGCGACGTGATGAAAGAATCTGTGGAGGCTGCACGCACCGTGGTGCGCAGCCGCGCTCGGGCGTTGGGCATCAAAGACGAGGTGTTCGAGAAGAAAGACATCCACGTCCACGTGCCCGATGGCGCCACACCCAAAGACGGCCCCAGTGCCGGTGCGGCCATGACCACCACGATTGTGTCGGCGTTGACCGGCATTCCGGTGCGGGCAGACGTTGCCATGACGGGTGAGATCACCCTGCGAGGCGAGGTAACGGCGATTGGTGGGCTGAAAGAAAAGTTGTTGGCCGCATTGCGTGGCGGCATCAAGACCGTGATCATTCCGGAAGAAAACATCAAGGACCTGGCCGAAATTCCCGACAACGTGAAGGAGGGGCTGGAAATTGTGCCGGTCAAGTGGATTGACCGCGTGCTGGAGATTGCCCTTGAACGGTACCCCAGCCCGCTGGTCGAGGAAAATGCGCCAGCCGAAGTGCCAGCGGTGGTTCCTGCAGCAGCACCTGCCGCTGTGCGCACCCGCAGCCGGGCCAAGGGCGGCGCTGTAAAACATTGAGTGCAGTTTTTTTGAGTGATTTTGACAAAGGCCCAAAAAACGTATTAGAATAGCGGCTTCGAACAACGCAGCAATTGATGCGTTGTTCGGAAAATGCGGGATTAGCTCAGTTGGTAGAGCGATACCTTGCCAAGGTATAGGTCGAGAGTTCGAGCCTCTTATCCCGCTCCATTCTCCTAAAAAAAGGGAAGCTTTGGCTTCCCTTTTTTGTCCAGCCCCAGGGCCGGGCAGAACCAGAACAAGGCGCGGTAGCAAAGCGGTTATGCACCGGATTGCAAATCCGTGTAGGTCGGTTCGACTCCGGCCCGCGCCTCCAAATAAAATCAAGCACTTAGCGCAGCAATGCCTAGGTGCTTTTTTCTTGGCTTGATGCTGTGTAGACTCCGTGTAGCCTAAACGAGGTCAATCACCCCACGCCTCCCCCAACGTCTCCACCTGCTGCAACACCAGCTCCACCGCTGCGTCGGCCTGGTCGGGCGGGTATTTGTATTTGCGCAGCACCCGCTTGACCATCAGCCGCAGGGTGGCGCGCACGCTTTCGCGCTGTGCCCAGTCCACGGTGATGTTCTTCTTCAGGTTCTCGGTCAGTTCGTGGGCGATTTTCTTGAGCGTTTCATCGGTCAACTCGCGCACGGCCGATTCGTTGTTGACAAGCGCGTCGTAAAACTTCACCTCGTCG
>JBDKEX010000227.1:0-4805 GCA_039798985.1 Pseudomonadota bacterium
GGGGGCATTTTTGTGCCATCTGCTCGCGATTACCATTTGGGCATGGACGTGTACCTGCTGCTGACCCTGCCTGACGACACCCAACGGTACCCCGTGGCTGGCAAAGTGGCTTGGATCACGCCCGGTGGCGCCACGGGCTCGCGCACACAAGGGGTGGGTATTCGATTTCCCGCAGACGACAAATCGCGACAACTCAAAGCCCGCATTGAAGAAATTTTGGGCGCACACCTGGCGTCAGACCGTCCCACCCAAACCATCTGAGACGGTGGTTTTTGACCATGTTTATTGATTCGCATTGCCACCTGAATTTTCCAGAGCTTCAAGCCCAGCTGCCCCACATATTGGACCAAATGGCCCAAGCGCAGGTTCAGCAAGCCATCTGCATCAGCACCACCCTTGAAGACTTTGGTGAGGTTCACCAACTGGCAGTCAACCACCCCCATTTGTGGGCCACTGCAGGGGTTCACCCCGACAACGAGGGCGTGCAAGAACCCACCTTGAACGATTTGCTGGAACGGGCGGCCTTGCCAAAAGTGGTTGGCATTGGCGAAACCGGGCTGGACTACTACCGTTTGGGCGATCGCAGCGTGGCCGACATGGAGTGGCAACGCGATAGGTTCAGGGTTCATATTCAAGCCGGGCGCTTGACCCATTTGCCTTTGGTCATACACACACGTTCAGCCTCTGATGACACCTTGGCCATCTTGCGGGAAGAGGGCGGCTTCAACAGTGCGCACCAGGCTGGCGCGCCCGCTCCGTCCAGCGGCGTTTTTCATTGTTTCACCGAAACCATGGACGTGGCAAAAGCCGCGCTGGAATTGGATTTTTACATTTCGTTTTCTGGCATTCTGACCTTCAAGAACGCCCAAGACCTGCGGGAAGTGGCAGCATATGTTCCTTTGGATCGCATGCTCATAGAAACCGACAGCCCCTACCTGGCCCCAGTGCCTTTCCGTGGCAAAACCAACACGCCGGCCTATGTGCCGTTTGTGGCCCAGCAACTGGCCCAGATCAGGGGCATTTCGGTCGAAGAGATAGGCGCCATCACCACGGCCAACGCATTGCGCCTGTTTTCGGCTATGCAGCCTCGCAATTAAACCCTTCGCTACGTGTAATCCACATAGCAAATCGCCACTGCATGCCGGATGATTCCGGCATTCCTGTTTTCTGGAGACATGCAAGTGGTCATAAAAAGTCAAAAGGATTTTGTTTCGGGGTTGATGTTCATGGTGACCGGTGCCGCCTTCGCCATCGGTTCCATTGACTACAGTGTGGGCACTGCAGCCCGCATGGGCCCCGGTTACTTCCCCCTGATATTGGGCGTTCTGTTGAGCATTTTGGGGCTGGTGGTTTTGTTCAAGTCGCTGGGCGACACAAAACAAGAGGGCGAAGCGATTGGTACCATTGCCTGGAAGCCCTTGTTCTTTGTGATTGGGGCCAACTTGCTGTTTGGTTCGCTGCTGGGTGGGCTTCCGCTGCTGGGCCTTCCTGCCATGGGCTTGGTACCGGCAATCGTGGCTTTGGTGCTGATGGCGTCTGCCGCAGGTGAGGCCTTTAAATTGCGCGAGGCTTTGGTGCTGGCCTCCATTTTGGCACTGGGCAGCTACCTCACATTTGTCAAGCTGTTGGGACTGCCGTTCCAACTGTGGCCTGCCTTCATCGCCGGTTAAGGAGCCTTTCGCTATGGATCTGATCAACAACCTCTCCACCGGTTTCGGTGTTGCGTTTACCTTCCAAAACCTGCTTTATGCCTTTGTCGGTTGCCTGTTGGGCACCGTCATCGGTGTTTTGCCTGGCCTGGGGCCGGTGGCCACCATTGCCATGCTGCTGCCAGCCACGTATGCACTGCCCCCGGTGGCGGCGCTGATCATGCTGTCCGGCATTTACTACGGGGCCCAATACGGCGGCTCCACCACCGCCATTTTGGTCAACCTCCCGGGCGAAGCTTCCTCGGTTGTGACGGCGCTTGATGGTTACCAAATGGCACGCAAGGGCAGGGCGGGGCCAGCTTTGGCCGCCGCGGGCATGGGCTCCTTTTTTGCCGGCAGCGTGGGGACTTTGGTGTTGGCCGCTTTTGCGGTCCCGCTCACCGAGGTGGCTTTCAAGTTCGGGCCTGCCGAGTATTTTTCGCTCATGGTGCTGGGTCTCATCGGCGCTGTGGTGCTGGCCTCTGGCTCGCTGATCAAAGCTGTCGCAATGATCATCTTGGGCCTGCTGTTTGGCATGGTCGGAACCGACGTCAACTCGGGCGTGGCTCGCTTCAGCTTTGACATCCCAGAGCTGACCGACGGCATCGGCTTCATCGTCATCGCAATGGGTGTGTTTGGTTATGGTGAGATTATTCAAAACCTGTCGCACTCCGAGGAGAAGCGGGAAGTTTTCACCAAAAAAATCACCGGCCTCATGCCCACCCGTGCCGACTTCAAACGCATGTTCCCGGCCATTTTGCGAGGCACCGCGCTCGGTTCTGCTTTGGGTATTTTGCCAGGCGGTGGGGCATTGTTGGCGTCTTTTGCCGCGTACACCATTGAGAAGAAAACCAAACTGCAACCCGGTGAAGTGCCCTTTGGCCAAGGCAATATTCGCGGTGTGGCGTCGCCCGAGTCTGCCAACAACGCTGGATCTCAAACCTCCTTTATCCCGCTGTTGACTTTGGGCATTCCGTCAAACGCCGTCATGGCTTTGATGGTCGGTGCCATGACCATACACAACATCCAGCCTGGCCCGCAAGTGATGACCAGCAACCCAGACCTGTTCTGGGGTCTGATTGCCTCTATGTGGATCGGCAACGCCATGCTTTTGATCCTGAACTTGCCCTTGATTGGCGTGTGGATCAAGCTGTTGACCGTTCCCTACCGTTGGCTGTTCCCGGCAATTGTTCTGTTTTGTGCAGTGGGTGTTTACACCACCAACAACAACACTTGGGACATTTGGATGGTGGGCTTGTTTGGCATCATTGGCTACGCTTTCATCAAGTTGGGTTGCGAACCTGCACCTTTGCTCTTGGGCCTGATTTTGGGACCGATGATGGAAGAAAACCTGCGTCGCGCGCTGTTGTTGTCGCGTGGGGACTGGTCGGTGTTTTTGACACGCCCCTTGTCGGCAAGCTTGTTGGCTGTTGCCGTGCTGCTGCTGCTGGTGGTGTTGTCGCCTTCCATCAAAAAGCGGCGCGAAGAGGCCTTTGTAGAGGAATAAGCCTCTGATTTGCGCTAACCTAAGCCCCCATGAACGCGATCAATTCATGGGGGTGCAGACCCGGCACCCGCCGGGTTTTTTTATTGGCTGGCTTGAGCGCTGTGGGGGCAAGCGCGTTTGGCGGTTCCTTTGAGGACTTCTTTCGGGCCATTTCTCGAGACGATGTTCGAGCTATAGACCGCCTGGTTGCCCGCGGTTTCGACATCAACACCCGCGATGAACGCGACATACCGCCTCTGATCTTGGCTTTGCAACTTGACTCCATCAAAGTGGCCAACTACCTGGTTGCGCATGCCGATACCCAAGTCAGGGATGTGAATGCTGCGGGTGAAAATGCTCTGATGATTGCCGCGCTTCGGGGACAAATACAAATGGTGGACGCCATACTTGAGCGGCATGTTCCCGTGAATCAACCCGGGTGGACACCCTTGCACTACGCGGCCACACACAACGGGGTTGCAGCCGCGTTGCTGGTTCAACGCTTTCTGGACCGCCACGCTTACATCGATGCAGAGTCGCCCAACGGAACCACGCCGCTAATGATGGCGGCCCGTTATGGAACCGAAGAATCGGTTCGGGTGTTGTTGAATGCTGATGCAGACGCCAGCCTGAAGAACCAGATGGGGCTGACCGCGCTGGATTTTGCGCAGCTGGGTGCCAGGCCAGGAAATGTGAAGCTGCTGACCCGTTAGTTACTTTCCACAATGTATATTATGTTAAATAATAGAGCACAAGAAACGCACCCTGAGGTGCGTTTCTTAATTCGCTGCTTTAAACAGTGATTAACGAATCACAGCCAAGGTGGTGCGTGCGCCGCCTTTGTAGGTCATCAGGGTCAAAGCACCGTTCTTGATGTCACCCTTTTCATCAAAAGCAATCTTGCCGGTAACGCCGGTGTGCTCGATGGTTTTGAGTGCAGGCAGGTACTTCGCTGGTTCAGCCGAGTTGGCTGCTTGCATGGCCTTTGCCATCACATGCACTGAGTCGTACACGTAGGGTGCGTAAACCTGTACATCGGCATTGAACTTGGCTTTGAAGTCGGTGCGGAACTTGTCCATTGCCGCTTTGCCTTCGCCTTCTACGCCACCTGCTTCGGCACAGAACACGGTGTCATCAGCCAGACTGTCGCCAGCCAATTTGGGCAATTCGCTGGTGCAAATGCCATCGCCGCCCATGAACTTGGCCTTGATGCCCAATTGCTTCATTTGACGAATCATGGGGCCTGCAACAGCGTCCATACCACCAAAGAAAACCACTTCAGGCTTTTTGGCCTTCAGGGTCGTCAGGATGGCGTTGAAATCGGTGGCTTTGTCGTTGGTGAACTCACGGCCAACCACTTTGCCGCCGGCAGCAGCCACGCCCTTTTCAAACTCGTCGGCCACACCTTGGCCGTAAGCGGTACGGTCATCAATCACAGCCACGTTTTTGGCCTTGAGTGTTTCAATGGCGTATTTGCCCAAAGTGCCACCCAGGTGCACGTCGTCGGCCACAACGCGGAAGACGTTGTTGTAACCTTGGCGGGTGTACTTGGGGTTGGTGGCAGATGGAGAAATTTGCGGAATGCCAGCTGCGTTGTACAACTGCGAAGCGGGAATGGTGGTGCCCGAGTT
>JBDKEX010000228.1:0-12940 GCA_039798985.1 Pseudomonadota bacterium
CGGCAGTCCTACAAGTTGGACCTGCGGTTGCCTGGGGGCGCGCAAATTGAGTTGTTTTCATTTCCGAAGCCGCCGCTTCGTCCCACCAAACCCGAGGCGTGTGGCTTGCGGCATTTGGCGCTCGCCGTGGCCGATGTGGGACAGAGCAAGCGCTATCT
This sequence comes from Pseudomonadota bacterium, assembly GCA_039798985.1. GTDB lineage: Bacteria > Pseudomonadota > Gammaproteobacteria > Burkholderiales > Burkholderiaceae_C > JBDKEX01. The sequence continues at coordinate 159 of JBDKEX010000228.1, forward strand.
GGAGGCAAACGGTGTGTCGGTCGAGCCGGTTCGGGTCGATGAGTACACCGGCCGCAAATTCACTTTTTTCCCCGATCCGGATGGCTTGCCTTTGGAGTTGTACGAAGCGGGTCCCTTGTCATGAATTTCAAATCTGATGGACTCGCCGAGGCGCATTGTGTAGACTGATTTGCGCAAATCCCGATGTTCGACTGCTACACTGAGTCTGCACTCGATCAATTTTTCAACTCTCTGATAGCGAAAAAATAATCATGATACTGGTGACTGGCGGAGCGGGTTTTATTGGTAGCAATTTTGTGTTGGATTGGCTGAATACGTCGGATGAGCCGGTGGTGAACCTGGACAAGTTGACGTACGCAGGGAACCTTGAAAACCTGGCCGAAGTCGATGGTGACCCGCGCCACATTTTTGTCAAAGGCGACATCGGCGACTTTGATTTGATTGCGCAGCTGCTTGCCCAATACCAGCCCCGCGCGGTGGTCAATTTTGCCGCTGAGTCGCACGTGGACCGAAGCATCCACGGCCCGGAAGACTTCATCAACACCAACATTGTTGGCACTTTTCGAATGCTGGAGGCGGTTCGCGCCCACTACAGCAAGCTTGACGCGCAGCAGCAGGCGGCATTCCGTTTCTTGCACGTGTCAACCGATGAGGTGTATGGATCGCTGAGCAAAGAAGACCCGGCCTTCAGCGAAACCAACCGCTACGAGCCCAACAGCCCCTATTCGGCCAGCAAAGCGGCGTCAGACCATTTGGTGCGTGCGTACCACCACACCTACGGGCTGCCGGTATTGACCACCAATTGCTCCAACAACTACGGCCCCTACCACTTCCCCGAAAAACTCATTCCGTTGTGCATTCACAACGCCTTGGGTGGCAAGCCTCTCCCCATTTACGGCGACGGTCAGCAAATCCGCGATTGGTTGTATGTGCGGGACCACTGTTCTGCAATCCGCCGCGTGTTGGAATCCGGGCGCCTGGGCGAAACCTACAACGTGGGCGGCTGGAACGAAAAGGCCAACCTCGACGTGGTGCGGACCCTGTGCAGCATTCTTGACGAACTCCAGCCACGCGAAGACGGAAAGTCCTACGCCGAGCAAATCACCTATGTCAAAGACCGGCCGGGCCACGACCGACGCTACGCCATAGACGCCAGCAAGCTGGAGAAAGAGCTGGGCTGGAAGCCCGCTGAAACCTTTGACACCGGCATACGCAAGACCGTGGAGTGGTACCTGGCGCATCAGTCTTGGGTGCACAACATCACCAGCGGCGCCTACCAAAATTGGGTGGGCAAACAGTACGCCGCAACATGAAGCTGCTGCTGCTGGGAAAGAACGGACAACTCGGCTTCGAGTTGCAACGTGCGCTCGCCCCGCTGGGCGAGGTGTTGGCGGTGGGGCATGCGCAATGCAATGTGGCCGATCCTTCGGCGCTGCGCTCACTTGTTCAGTCGGCTTCGCCCGACGTGATCGTCAACGCAACCGCTTACACCGCGGTTGACAAAGCGGAGTCCGACGCGCAGGCAGCCCATGCCGTCAACGCCATTGCCCCGCAAGTGTTGGCCGAGGCCGCTGCTGGGGCTTTGGTTGTTCACTACTCCACCGACTACGTGTTTGACGGTGCTAAGACCGGTTTTTACACAGAAGACGACCAGCCCAACCCCCAGGGTGTGTATGGCGCCAGCAAATTGGCGGGTGAACAAGCACTCGCCGCTTCAGGAACAGACCACTTCGTGTTCCGAACCAGCTGGGTGGTGGGTGCGCATGGTGGGAATTTTGCCAAAACCATGCTGCGTTTGGCGGCCGAGAGGGACGCGCTGAATGTGGTGGCCGACCAGCATGGAGCGCCAACATCGGCGGCCTTGTTGGCAGATTGCACGGCCCATGCTATTCAGCAAAGCCGTGGTCAGGGTGCAAGCGGTCGGCCCAGTGGTGTTTACCATTTGGTAGCAGGGGGTGAAACCACCTGGCATGCCTACGCCTGTTATGTGATCGAGAGCGCCCGGCGTGCGGGCCTCCCCATCAAAGTGGCACTGGACGCCATCAAGCCCATTCCGGCTGCCAGCTACCCCACGCCGGCCAAGCGTCCAGCCAACTCCCGGCTGGACACCACCAAGTTCCGCCAAACCTTTGGTTTGCATCTCCCGGACTGGCGAGGCGGTGTGGACCATGTTCTTGAACAAATTTTGTGAGCAACCCCATGGCTAGCACTAACAGAAAAGGCATCATCCTCGCGGGTGGGTCCGGAACGCGCCTGTACCCGGTGACGCAGGCCGTGTCAAAGCAGCTTGTGCCGGTTTACGACAAGCCCATGATTTACTACCCGCTCAGCACGTTGATGTTGGCGGGCATCCGGGATGTGTTGGTTATTTCGACCCCGCAAGACACACCGCGTTTTGAAGGCCTGTTGGGCGACGGCAGCCAGTGGGGGATGAATCTGCAGTATGCCGTTCAACCCTCCCCCGATGGTTTGGCGCAGGCTTTTGTAATTGGGCGTTCGTTCGTGGGCAACGACCCGAGCACATTGGTGTTGGGCGACAACATTTTTTACGGTCACGACTTGGTGGGCCAATTGCAACACGCCGCAGGTCAAGCTGCTGGAGCCAGTGTTTTTGCCTACCACGTTCATGACCCCGAACGCTACGGCGTGGTCGAATTCGACGACCAGTTCCGGGCCTTGAGCATCGAAGAAAAACCCAAAGTCCCCAAGAGCAACTACGCGGTAACGGGGTTGTATTTTTACGACAACCAGGTTTGCGACATTGCCGCCGATATCCGGCCGTCGCCTCGCGGTGAACTCGAAATCACCGACGTCAACCGGCGCTACCTGGAGCAAGGGCAATTGAATGTGGAAATTATGGGGCGTGGGTACGCCTGGTTGGACACCGGTACCCACGACAGCCTGCTGGAAGCGGCCAGTTTCATTGCCACACTGCAAAAACGACAAGGCCTGATGGTGGCTTGCCCTGAGGAAATTGCGTTTGCAAGTGGTTGGATCGACGCCGCCAAAGTGCAAGCCCTGGCCGAACCCTTGAAGAAGAATGGCTACGGCCAGTACCTGCTCGGCCTTTTGAAGTGAGCCCTATTTATGCCATACACAGCCACCCCAACTTCGCTTGAGGGCGTCATCATCCTTGAACCCAAAGTGTTTGGGGATGATCGCGGTTTTTTCTTCGAAAGCTTCAATCAGCGCGATTTTGAGAAAGTGACCGGGGTTGCGGCCGCTTTCGTTCAAGACAACCACAGCCGGTCGGTCAAAGGCGTGTTGCGTGGGTTGCACTATCAAATTCAACACCCCCAAGGCAAATTGGTCAGGGTCACCCAAGGCGTGGTGTTTGATGTGGCGGTGGATTTGAGGAAGTCGTCCCCCACGTTTGGGCAGCACGTGGGTGTGGAGTTGTCCGCAGACAACAAACGTCAGTTGTGGATTCCCCCAGGCTTTGCGCATGGGTTTGTGGTGGTGTCTGAAACGGCCGAGTTTTTGTACAAAACCACAGACTATTGGTTCCCGGAGCATGAGCGCAGTTTGTTGTGGAGCGACCCTGCTCTGCAAATTCAGTGGCCCGTAACAGAGCCGCCCCAGCTTGCCGCAAAAGACGCCGCTGCCAAACTGTTTGCCGAAGCAGAAGTATTTGCCTAAACCTTCAACCACAGGTCTTGATCCATGAGCTCACGTTTCTTAGCCGACTCCGGCGCCAAGTTTGGAACCAGTGGTGTACGCGGTTTGGTGACGGACCTCACCGACGAAGTTTGCTACGCCTACACACAGGCGTTCATCCGCGCGGTGGCCCAAGGCGTCAAACACATGGTGATAGGTCATGACCTCAGGCCCAGCAGTCCTCGTATCACCGCTGCCTGCGCCCAAGCCGCAGCCGACGCTGGCATCCAAGTCACCTACGCCGGTGCGTTGCCCACCCCAGCACTGGCCTTTTTGGCCATGACCCACCAAGCGGCCGCCGTGGTGGTCACAGGCAGCCATATTCCGTTTGATCGCAACGGGTTGAAGTTTTACCGTCCCGACGGCGAGATATCCAAGGCAGACGAACAGGCCATGATGGCCGCTGACGGTCCGCGCCCCGTGGTGGGTGCGCCAGCCCCACTGCCAGCTCCCGATGAATCAGGCGCCGATGCGTATATTCAGCGCTACTTGCGGTTCTGGGGCTCGAGCGCGCTGGCGGGAATGACGGTGGCAGTTTATGAGCATTCCAGTGTCGCCCGCGATGTGCTGCGCCCTATTCTCGAGGGGCTAGGTGCACAAGTGATTTCTTTGGGGCGTACCGACACTTTTGTGCCGATTGACACCGAAGCCGTGCGCCCAGAAGATGTTGCCCAAGCCCTGAAATGGGCGGGGGAGTACCGGTTTGACGCCATTGTGTCCACCGACGGGGACGCCGACAGGCCCCTGATTGGCGATGAGAAGGGCCATTGGCTGCGCGGCGACATTGTGGGAATTTTGTGTGCCCAGGCTTTGGGCGCTCAGGTGGTGGCAACCCCTGTGAGCAGCAACACCGCCGTAGAGCAATGTGGCAGTTTTTCTGAGGTCCGACGCACCCGCATTGGTTCGCCCTATGTGATTGAAGCCATGCAGCAAGCGGCACAGGCCAAGCCCGGTGCCGCTGTGATTGGATTTGAAGCCAACGGCGGGTTCTTGTTGGGCAGCACCGTGCAGGGTGTTAAAGGCGCGCTGGCGCCTTTGCCCACCCGCGACGCGGTTTTGCCGATTGTTGCGGTATTGGCTGCAGCCCGCGCAAAAGGGTGCCCGGTATCGGCATTGGCGGGTGGCTTGCCAGAGCGGTTTACCGCCAGCGACCGCATACAGAATCAACCCACAGATCAAAGCCTGGCTTTGATACAGCGGCTCAAAGCAGATGCCGGTTTGCAGCAACAACTGGTGCAACACCTGAACGCGTCATGCCAACGGGTGTTGGGTGACGTGCGCAGCCTCAATGAGGTGGACGGTGCCCGCTGGACCTTTGCCAACGGCGACATTGTTCACCTGCGCCCCTCCGGCAACGCACCAGAGCTGAGGTGTTATGCAGAATCGAATACCAACGCCAGCGCATTGGCCCTTTGCCAGCATGCGTTGGAGTGGGTGAGGTCCCAGGTCAGCTTGGCCTAAGCGGCAATGCCGTGTTTTCCCTAGGCGGTGCACCCAAGGTAGCACTGAATTGATACAATCGAACATTCGTTGAGGACCTGTATATGAACCTGAGCAGCAGCATCGTGGGTAACGGCGTGATCGTTATTGACTGTCAAATGGAAAATTTGGACGCTAGCAATGTTCGCAGTTTTCGCGATGCCATCCAGCCTTTGATGAAAGACCAAACCAGGGTGGTGGTCAACATGTCGCAAATGAAGTTTGTGGACAGTTCCGGGCTTGGTGCATTGATTTCCTGTTTGCGCGAAGTCAACGGGAGAAAAGGCGATTTGAAGCTCTGCTCCATGACCCGTTCGGTTCGGGCGTTGTTTGAACTGATGCGCATGCATCGTGTTTTTGCCATTTTCGAAACGCAAGAAGAGGCCGTGGCCTCGTTCTGAAGCAACTCGCATTTCCGTGGTCGGGGCAAGGGGCTCTGCCACGGAGGTTGTGGTGACCTGTTGTGTGGGTAGGTACTTTCGTTAAAGTGGTACCCTTGGCGTGTGCGGCCTGGCTGTCACACCCGGGCTTTTTTTCTCAACCAGAAAAAACGCCTACTCAGGTTGAACGCACGAAGACAACCACAACGCAAGCGAGAACAGCGTGCAATTGAACAAAGAGGCATCAGAGATATTTGCCGACTACACCTTGAGCCGTATACCGCCCGACGTGCGTGCTGGCTTTGCGCCCGAACAAATCGCCGAAATCCGGAAAGCGCTTGTGGCACAAACCTCGATGAGCGGCAAGGTTTTTGATCTTCGGTTCACGGTCCCCCTTTTTTTTCGCAAGTACTATTTTGTGCTGATGGTGGGCCGCGACCGGCGAAGAAGCACCTACGAGCGCGAGCACGACCGAATCGAAGGAACGCCCAAGCCTATACGGTCGTTTTTGATGGCAACTGTTGCCTCGGTGGTGTTTTTCAGCTTCGGTTTGTTGGTGCTGACCGGCTTGTACATGCTCAAAAGTGCACTTGGGATCGATATATTCCCCGATTTCCATTTGCGTGATTTGGTTTCTGGTTTTGTCCTTGGGATCGATCCGGTAAGATGAGCATTTTTGATACTCCCGATATGGCACGATCACGCATGCGCTTGACGTTGGGCTTTGTTGCGGCATGGGTGGCTGCCTGCCTGTCGGGTTGCTCCGCCCCTGAGATGCTGGTGCGCCTTGCAACGCACCCCCGCGGTGCCACCATCAACGAATATGACTTCAGGCTGCACCAGCCGCCCGTGCACACGTTCGATCAAGTGGACGTTGCTGCCATGGTCAAATCGGAGCAAAGGTCCCCCAAGGTTGACAATTTGCTCGTCGTGCTCGACACCGAGGGCCTGAAAGGGCGCACGTACCGGGGAATTCCTGCCGACCAATACGGCCGCGAGGTTTTGCGCCGATTCCACCGCACCTTGCCCGACGCCAATTGGAGGGGGGACCTGTTCGTTACCCAAGCCGCCGGCAAGGGAACCGCTTTGAACCCGGACCAGCCTTACGCGGCCCTGCAGCGTGAATTGGAAATGGACAAAGGCGTGAGCATGTCTGGCTTGTCTGGCACCAGCTTGGGCACTGCGTTGGATCAACTGGCTGACGAGTCTGTACGGCGGTCGGGCCGGGTGGCCGTTGTGGTGATTACAGGGTGGGACCGAATCGACCAGGCTGCGGAAAATGCGGTGATGCGCTTGCGCCAGCGGCATGAGTCCGCCAAGGGTTTGAAAGTGGCCGGTGCCGCGAGCGCCCCCTGGGAGGGCAAAGCGCAACCGGGGGTGTGTTTTTATGCCGTGGGCGTGGGCAACGCGCACTCGCGCGAGCGCCTCTACACGCCAGAGTCATGCGGCTCTTTCTGGGCCGGAGATGCGCTGATGCAGCCGGCCGAAATGGCCGGTATGGTGCTCGATGTGTTGTACGGTCTGCCGGTGGATGACGATGGGGATGGTGTTCCCAACTACCTGGATCATTGCAGCCAGACGCCGCCAGGCAGAACTGTGACCAGTCAGGGGTGTCTCAGGTTCCCATCACCCGACGACCGCCAAGGAGAACGTCAGAAATGACTGCCGTCGTGAAAAGTTTGTGTCGTATGTCCAGGTCTCTGAAGTCCGGGGCTTTGGGTGCCCTGCTGTTGTGCGCTTTGCTGCCGGGGGCCCAGGCAGCGGGTTTGAGCGGTCGGGTGGGTGTGTTGCTGCCCGACGCTCAGCAAAGACAGGCCGCTGTAAAGGCGGCGCCCAAGGGGCAGGACACGCCGTTGATGGTGACCGTGACAGCGCCACCAGCAGAAGACAAAGCTGACAGCGCCGAGAAAGAAGAGCCTTCGGCGCTTCAAGAAAAAGCCAAAGAGGCGCTGGCCCCCGTTACTTTGGATGAGCGCATTCAAAACCAGGCGTTGAGAGGGGAACTCAAGCAATTTGGCTATGACTGGTTTTCCAGCACCCCCAGTTCTTTTACTGCGGTGGAAAGCATACCGGTGCCCACGGACTATGTGATCAGCTCAGGTGACACCTTCGTGGTCCAGGTGTTTGGCGCCACCGATGTGGAATACCGCTTGGTGGTCACACGCGAGGGGCGTTTGTTGGTGCCCGAGGTGGGCGAGCTGAACGTGGGTGGCCTGACCTTTCTGGAAGCCAAACTGGCGATTCAACAAAACATCGACAAGGTTCGCATCGGCGTCAAAACGGTGGTCACACTGGCCGATCTTCACTCCATACAAATCATCGTGATGGGTGAATTTGACAAGCCCGGAACCTACACTGTGAGCGGCTTGTCGTCTTTGTTCAACGCCTTGTTTGTGACCGGAGGCATCAAAAAAACCGGCAGTTTGCGCAACATCCAGGTGCGGCGTCAAAACGGCCTGGTCGCCAAAATGGACCTGTACGACGTGTTGCTCAAAGGGCAATCGCAGAACAATATGTACCTGCGGCACGGCGACATTATTTTTGTTCCAACCATTGGCACCACCGTGGGTATAGCCGGTGAGGTAACCCGACCCGCTATTTACGAGCTTAAAAACGAAACAACCGTGGCCGATGTGATTGCACTTGCCGGCGGTTTGCTGCCCACAGCAGCGCAAGACAAGCCCCAAATTCGCCGCGTGACCAACAACAACGGCTACACATTGGTCCAGGCCAACCTCAGCAAGGGCGGGGGGCAGCTCCAGGTGCGAGCAGGTGACTTGATCCGTGTTTTTCCGGTGTCGTCCAAAGTTGACGATGTGGTGATGCTGTCAGGCAATGTGGCGTTCCCGGGTGGATACCAGTGGAAGCAAGGCATGCGCCTGGCTGACTTGGTGGGCTCTGTGGAGTCGTTGCGCTTGCGCACCGAATTTGATGTGGCGGTTTTGGTGCGGGAGCGTCGTTTCTCCAAACGCATCGAGGTGATGTACGTTAACTTGGGCAAGGCCTTGGAGCAGCCTGACGGCCCTTCCAACCTGGAGTTGCGGCCGCGAGACGAGTTGATTGTTTTTGAGACCAACTCACCCCGCGACAACCAATTGGCCGACACGGTAAGGCAGATGCGGGCGCAGGCGACTGTGCTCGAACCCGCTTTGGTGGTGGAGCTCAAAGGCTACTTTTTGAACCCAGGTCTGTATCCCATCGAACAAGGCATCCGCTTGCTGGATGTGATCAACGTCAGCGGCGGTTTTCAGTCAGGAACCGACACGCAATACTCTCTTATCGCTCGTCGTTCGGGTACAGGGCGCCTGGAATTGATACACGTTCGACTGGAGGATGCTCTTCAAAATCGTGTGGGTGACAACAACCCGCTGATTCTGGCCGGTGACAGAATCTATGTTTTTGACAACCAGATGGACCGCGCGCAAATGCTGCGGGGCGAAGTGGATGTGCTCAAAAAGCAAGCCCGCTACGGTGAGCCGGTACCCATTGTTCAGATCAGTGGCAAGGTGGTGCGCCCAGGCACTTACCCCTTGACGCCCGGCATGCGTGCCAAGGACCTGGTGGCGGCTGCCGGTGGTTTGCTGGAAGAGGCCTATGGGCAAACTGCATCGTTGTCTCGGCGCACCGAATTGAGCAACGAACAAAGCAGGCAAGACCATATGGAAATCAATCTGTATGGCCTGCGCCCCATGCTCAATGACAGCAACATACTGCTTTCTGCAAGCGACCACTTGATGATTCGCGAGAAACCAGAGTACATCGACGCACCCAAATTTGTAACGGTGGGCGGCGAAGTGCGCTTCCCGGGCACCTACCCCATTGATCGCCGCGAGACCATGTGCAGCGTGATCCGCCGCGCAGGCGGATTTACCCGCGACGCCTATGTGTTTGGCACCGTGTTCACGCGTGAAAGCGTTCGAGCCAAGGAGCAAGCTGCAATCGACAAGATATTTGACCAACTGGACACCCTTTTGGCAGAGGTGCACACTTCGTCCACGTTTGACAATGACAAGAAATTGCCGGTGAACAACAACGCCAATGAGGTGTATGCGGTGATCAAGGGTTTGAAGGCGCCCAAGGCCGTGGGCCGCATGGTGATTGATGCCAAAGCAGCGGCAGAAAAATGCGAAGAAACCTCGGACGTGGTGCTCGAGTCCGGTGACAAGATCATGGTGCCCAAGTTCAATGATGAAATCTCAGTCATTGGCCAGGTGTACCAGCCGACCTCGCACAAATACCGCCCAGACCGGGCGGCCCTGGATTACATCAATTTGAGCGGTGGCACCAAAGAGTTGGCGGTTCGCGAGCACGCATTTGTGGTGCAGGCCAACGGGGAGGTGGTTTCGGTCCGAAGCTCGATGAGCAGTTGGACTTGGCTGCTGGGCCCGAGCAACGTCAAGGTCACGCCTGGCGCCACGGTGGTGGTGCCGTTGAGTGTGGACCGCATCAACGGCCGCGAGTACACCCAGTCTTGGGTTGACACGATTTACAAGGCCGCGGTGGCGGTGGCCAGTTTGGCATTTGTATTCCAATGAGCAAGGAAGGGCCTTTGGCGAACACCGAACCCGAAGCGCCTGCCAACACTGGCAGCGTGGCGGCGTTGCCTGGTGGTATCGACCAAGAGGTGGACCTGCTCGAATACCTGAATGCGGTGCTGCGCCGCAAGTACCGGCTCACGGTGGCGGCTCTGTTTGGCGCAGTCGTGATGTTCGCACTCACTTTTTTGCAGAGCAACATCTTTCTTGCAACCGCTGTTCTGGCCATCAACATTGACGAAAAGCCGGGCGGCGTTGCGCCCAAGGAATACCGCAGCAGCGACACCATAGGCCTGCTGGAGCGCGACTTCGTGATCAGCGGCGCCGCCGCGAACGAACGCGAACGGATCATGGCGCGCATGCGCTCGGCCAGGTTCAGCGAGTTGTTCATCAAAGAGAACAATTTGCTGCCTTATATTTTCTACAAGCAGTGGGATGCCACAACTGCCAAGTGGAAAGAAGATTTTGTGCCCGAAATGCGCGAGGCAATCAAAACCTTCAACGACGAAATACGCGGCATTGAGTACGACGAAAAAACTGGATTGCTTTTGGTGAGCTTTAAAACGAGAGATCCGGATCTTTCGGCAGAGCTGTCTAACAAGTTTGTTTTGCGTTTCAACGCCTATTCCAGAGGGATATCGCTGGAAGAGCTGGGTGACCGCAGGGAATACCTCGAGAGCAGGCTGCGCGAGGTGAAGAACCTGGAGCTGCATCGCTCGATTTTCAGGTTGCTCGAAACCCAGTTAGCTGCTGAAACACTCATCAATGCACGCAAGTCGTTTCCGCTGGAAGAGATCCAGCCAGCCGTGCCCCCGCTGCTGAAAATGAAACCCAAGCGTCTTTTTACCGCAGCGCTGTCATTTATCGGATTTTTGTTTTTGGGTGTCACAGTCACCATAGGGTCGGTTCTGTTCGGAAAAATCAGCAAAGGACTGGGCAAATACGCTCAAAGTGCGTCTCCGATGAAAGAAACACCCAAGAAACAAAATGGTAAAGGTATACTGAGTCGATGGCGAAAACCCAAGCCTGATCCCAATCCGGAAGTGGTCGACGAATGGGTTGACCAATAGCGGACACATTTTCTACTCTGTATGAAGATCCCGAGCCGCATCCAACAAATCCTGTGGGCACTCGCTAATCGCGGTGGCGGCATGGTGCTGCAGTTTGCGAGTGTGTGGGTCATAGCCAAAGCGGTTGGCGTGTCGGGGGTGGGTGTTTATTCGTTCTACACCTCCTGGATGACGGTTTTGGCGGCTCTGTCTGGGTTCGGTTCCGCCACTTACACCATACGCACCGTTGCGGTTTATTCGAAGCATGGCAACCATGCGGCAATTCGCCATTACGTCAAGAAAATGGCGGCGCTTTTGCTGGGCGCTGGGTTGTTGACAGCGGTGCTGATAGCCGGGCCTGGGCGTGCACTGGCCGCTTATTTTGTGGGCGACGCAGAGCTGCTGGACCATCTGGTGTGGGCTGCTGCCGGCTCTGTGGCATTCATGTTTTTGCGCTTGATGTCAGAGACCCTGAAGTCGATGTCCATGCTGAACATATCCATGGTGCTGGAAAGCATGTTGATTCCTGCACTGTTGATTCTGTTGTGTTTGTGGGCGCTGCTTACCTCCAGCACTTTGACGGTGGAGTGGCTGATTGGCGCGCACATTGCGTTCATGATGGTGGCCACCGTGGCCATGTTTTGTTACGTTTGGCGGGGCACCCGGCCCAGCGAAGCGTCTGGCTCAGGGACACGGCAACAGGCCCCGGTTTTGAACCGAAGCATGCTTCCCTTGTGGGGCAGTTCCCTCTTGGGCATGTTGTTTTTGAACATGCCGGTGTTGCTTTTGCCCAGTTTTGCTTCCACCGAAGAAATGGGTTTGTTTGCGATTGCGTACCGGTTTATCAACATTTGCGTGACCCTGCTGATGGTGGTGGGCGGCATTTACGGGCCCAGGTTTGCCAAGGAATACGCTGACGCCGATGGCCCAGCTTTGAAGCAAAGCCTGAAGCAAACCCAAATGTTCTCCATGGCGCTGTACGCCCCCTTGTTTGTGTTTTTCGTGGCAACACCTGAATTTGTGATGGGGCTGTTTGGCGAGCCGTTTCGGGTGGGTGGGTCACTGCTGGCCGCCATGGCGGTTGGGCAACTGGCGTATGCATCCACCGGGTTGGTGGGCATGATGATGAACATGATTCACCGCGAACACGAAGAATTTTGGATCACATTGGGCGCGACCATGTTGATGGCTGCGCTGATTGCGGGTTTCGGAAGCCAACTTTCGGTGCTCGGGGTGGCCATCGGTTTTGGTATTGGTTTGGGCCTTAAAAACGTTGCCTCTTGGGTGGCGGTGAGGCGATATTTGGCTTTGATTCACTTGCCCCCCAGCCCGGCGCGTTCCCCTTCTTGAGGAGTATCCTTTGTCAAAAACATATCATCTCGTTGGCGCATTCGACCGTCACAACTACGGAGACATTTTGTTTCCGCTGGTGCACACCGAAAACTTGGCCGCGAATGGAAAAAGCCGCGATCAAATCAAGTACTACGCGATAACCGCTGCGGACCTGACGAAAGACGGGGGGTACGTCACGCAAAGCGTGCGGGAGTTGCTGGAAGCCCCTCTGACGCGTGACGACGTGGTGGTTCTGTGCGGTGGGGACATTTTGTCGGCAGATTGGATGCTGATGGTGGCTCATTTGCATTCGCCGCTGTTTCTCAAGGCTGCCCGCGCGGCCCGCAGGC
>JBDKEX010000229.1:0-12937 GCA_039798985.1 Pseudomonadota bacterium
GGGCAACTATCGGGCGGGCAACAACAGCGTGTGGCCATTGCCCGCGCATTGAGCATGGACCCCATCGTCATGCTGTTCGACGAACCCACCAGCGCCCTGGACCCCGAAATGGTGGGCGAGGTGCTGGATGTGATGGTGGGGCTGGCCGCAGAAGGCATGACCATGATGTGCGTGACCCACGAAATGGGCTTTGCCCGCAAGGTCAGCGACCGCGTCATCTTCATGGACGTGGGGGGCAAAATTCTAGAAGATTGCCCCAAAGACGAGTTTTTTGGCAATCTGCAAGCGCGTCAGCCGCGCACCAAAGATTTCTTGAACAAGATTCTGCAACATTGAACCTCGCCAGATTTGGGACAATCGGGGCATGACTGACACGATCACTTCTACGCTAACGATCACCCGCCCCGACGACTGGCATCTGCATGTGCGCGACGGCGCCGCCCTCAATACCGTGGTGCCACACACAGCGGCGCAGTTCGGGCGTGCCATCATCATGCCCAACCTCAAACCGCCGGTCACCACCGCCGAACAAGCGCTGGACTACAAAGCACGCATTCAGGCCGCCGTGCCCGCCGGGTTGGCTTTTGAGCCGCTGATGACGCTCTACCTCACCGACAACCTGCCCCCCCAAGAGATTGCGCGGGCCAAAGCTGCCGGTGTCGTGGCCTGCAAACTCTACCCCGCTGGCGCCACCACCAACAGCGACGCTGGCGTCACCGACATTCGCAAAACCTACCCAACGCTGGAAGCCATGCAGCGCGAGGGCCTGCTGCTGCTGGTGCATGGCGAAGTCACCAGTCCGGACATTGATTTGTTCGACCGCGAAGCCGTGTTCATCGACCAGCAACTGGCTCCGCTGCGCAAAGATTTCCCCGGCTTGAAGATCGTGATGGAGCACATCACCACCCGCGAAGCCGCGCAGTATGTGGCCGAGGCCGATGCGAACTTGGGTGCCACTATCACCGCCCACCACCTGCTCTACAACCGCAACGCGATTTTCACAGGCGGTATCAGGCCGCACTACTACTGCCTGCCGGTGTTGAAGCGCGAAAGCCACCGGCAAGCCCTGGTGGCCGCAGCCACCAGCGGGTCGCCGAAGTTCTTTCTGGGCACCGACAGCGCGCCGCACCCCGCCCACCTGAAGGAGCATGCCACCGGCTGCGCGGGTTGCTACACAGCGCACGCCGCCATGGAGCTGTATGCCGAGGCGTTCGACGCCGCTGGTGCGCTGGACAAGCTCGAAGGTTTTGCCAGCCTCTTCGGCGCCGACTTTTACGGCTTGCCGCGCAACAGCGGCACCATCACCCTCAAGCGCGAAAGCTGGACTCCGCCCGAAAGTTTTGCGTTTGGCGAAGCCGAACTCAAACCCCTGCGCGCCGGCGAAGCTTTGCCTTGGCGTTTGGCTTGACGCCTTTGCATTTCTCGCAGCAAATTGATTGGAGCCAACCCTGGCTCCAGCCCCTGCGCAATTTGGGCGAGGGCTTGGCGCAGGCCGCACTGGCCCGGCAAAACCTGCCCGCTGCGTTGAATGCCTGTGGTTTGGCGGCGGTGCAGTTTGTGCCGCAAGCCGAATTGCCCGAAGGCGTGGCTTACGAGGCGCATATCCACCAAACCGCCCGGGTGCCCACCCGCGAAGGTCTTCACGACTTCTTCAACGCCTTGTGTTGGATGCGCTATCCGCACACCAAGCGTGTCCTCAACCGTTTGCAGGCGCAAGCCATCCAACAAGCGAGGGGCGTACAAGCCACACGCGGCCCCCTGCGGGATGCCCTGACGCTGTTTGACGAGAACGCCGTGCTGTTGCACCTGCCCGAGCCGCTTTGGCAGGCCCTGCTCGCCCGCGATTGGCACACCTTGTTTGTTGCACAACGCGCCTTGTGGGGCACAGCCCGTTGCGAATTGTTCGGCCATGCATTGGTGGAGCAACTGGTCCGTCCCTTTAAAGCGATCACGGGGCATGTGTTGTGTTTGCCCATGCCTGCCGAGGGGCCCTGGGATGCTTGGTTGGCCCAGCACCTGACCCCTGAATGGTTGGCCAGCAAACCCTTTGCCCCCATGCCTGTTTTGGGCGTGCCCGGATGGTGCCCGGCGAACCAGCAGCCCGGGTACTACGACGACAGCGCGGTTTTTCGGCCACCCAACCCCCAGAAAAACCCTGTTGTTTTCCTTGAAAAACACTTCGCCGCCACAATATGAACGCCATTCGGTTCAATTCAACCACCACGGAGTCAAGCACCCCATGAAACGCATCGCGCTGTTCGTTCTGACCAACCTGGCCGTCATGGTCGTCTTGGGCATCACCGCCAGCCTGCTCGGCGTCAACCGTTTCCTGACCGCCAACGGGCTGAACCTTGGCATGTTGATGGGCTTTTCGCTCATCATGGGGTTCGGCGGTGCCATTATTTCGCTGCTCATGAGCAAGCCCATGGCCAAGTGGAGCACCGGCGCGCAAGTGATCAACCAACCGCGCAACGCCGACGAAGCCTGGATTGTGCAAACCGTGCAAAAATTTGCCGACAAGGCTGGCATCACCATGCCCGAAGTCGCCATTTACGAGGGCGACCCCAACGCTTTTGCCACCGGTGCATTCAAAAACTCGGCCTTGGTGGCTGTGTCCACCGGCCTGCTGCGCGGTATGACCCGCGAAGAAGTGGAAGCCGTCATCGGCCACGAGGTCGCGCACATTGCCAACGGCGACATGGTTACCATGACCTTGATCCAGGGCGTGATGAACACCTTTGTGGTGTTCTTGAGCCGTGTCATTGGTTACGCGGTCGACAGCTTTTTGCGCAAAGGCGACAGCCAAAACTCCGGCCCCGGCATTGGTTACATGGTCACCACCATTGTTATGGACATTGTTTTGGGCTTTTTGGCCGCCATCATCGTGGCCTGGTTCAGCCGCCAGCGCGAATTCCGCGCAGACGCGGGCGCAGCCGAACTCATGGGCCGCAAACAACCCATGATCAACGCGTTGGCACGTTTGGGTGGCTTGCACACGGGTGAGCTGCCCAAGAGCATGGCTGCCATGGGCATAGCGGGCGGTTTGGGCAAGTTGTTTTCCACCCACCCACCCATTGAAGAACGCATTGCGGTGTTGCAGCAGGGCCGTTAAGCCTCTGCCCTTTGCGCACCAGCCCGGCTTTTGCCGGGCTTTTTTGTGGTCATGTGGTGGCTTGGGGCAACCCAAAAGCCCCACTCCAGCGACTCTTGGGTGTCAGATTTTTTCCGACAACGCCCGGCTCGGCGGCTGACAGCACGAACAGCCGTTTTCCGATTCAAGCGAAGAAAGGCCGGTTTCACAATCCATTTCAACGAATCAACAAAACGAAGGCTGTGTTAGCCCCCGTGGTTGAAGCCCGAAACAGGAGAGTGAACATGAACGCCACCGCCCCCACCCCTGCTGCACTGACCGAACAGCTGCTGGCCGACATCCGCGAAGCCAACCTCACCTACCTGATGCTGGCGCAGCAGCTGATTCGCCAAGACAAAGTGGAGGCTTTGTTCCGTTTGGGTTTGAGCGAAGAGTCGGCGGACCTGATTGCAGCGCTGTCGCCGGCGCAGCTGGTCAAGCTCAGCAGCACCAACACCTTGCTGTGCTGCTTCCGGGCCAACGACGACATGGTGTGGGGCCTGCTGACGAGCAGCCACAAGCCCAACCGTGTGGGCAACGACACCACCCAACGCCTGCACGCCAGCATCCTCATGTCCAGCCGATTGGCCGACATTGCTGCTTGAACCCGCCAACCACGTTTTAACCGCACACCAGGAGCACCACCATGGCCACCGTCAAAAGCATCGTCAACGAAAGCAAAGACATCGAACGCGCTGTGTCGCTCATTGGCCTGGGCGCCCGCCTGCAAGTGCTGGAATCGGAAACCAGCCTGTCCTACGAACGCCTGTTGCGCCTGTACAAAGAGGTGGCCGGCAAGTCGCCGAGCAAAGGCCAACTGCCGTTCAGCACCGATTGGTTCCTGACCTGGCAGCCCAACATCCACTCGTCGCTTTACGTCAACATTCACCAGTACCTGCAAAAAACCATCGCACTGGACGACATTGACGCGGTGATCAAGGCCTACAAGCTCTACACCGAACAAATGCAGGCCAGCGGCATTGAGCCCATGTTGACTTTCACCCGTGCCTGGCGCTTGAGCAAATTCATGGATGCGGGCATGTTGAACCAAACCAAGTGCACTTGCTGCGGCGGCATGTTTGTGACCGACGTGTACCAAAACGCCCGCCATTTTGTGTGCGGCTTGTGCAACCCACCTGCCCGCGCCGGCAAGGGCAAGACCGATGGGGGCTTGCGGTTACACTGATTTATCATTTCCCTGGGTTCAGATGCCTGCCAAGGCCCTTGGGGCATGACGCGCAAAGCGCCGCCCTGAGCGGGTTGCTGAACGCACCTTTCAATTTTGAAACTCAAGGAATGGGACAATGAAGGCCTTTGTCAAAGGGGTGATTGCCGCTGCTGCTGTGACCCACATGATGTTTGCCGCGGCTGCGGACTTTGGTCCCTCTGCCATCGAATTGGTGGACCCGGCCGCGCTCAAAGGCGTCAAGCGCGTGGCGTTGGCGTCTTTCACGGTTCAGTATGTGACCGAACAGGTGTGGGACACCTCCTTCGTTTCGGGCGGGGGCCGGGGTGTTTTCAGCGGAACGCTGCAAGTCACCGGCCAAGGCGGCGGGTTCAATCTGGCTGAAGCGCTTGATCCGGCCAAAATGCAGGACACCACCACTTTGCTCTACCAGGCATTTTTGACCGATCTTGCCGCCGCTGGTTTTGATGTGGTCAGTGCCGAGCAATTGGCTGCCAGCAAAGCTTATGGTGCTTTTGCGGCCAAGTCCCCCACTTTGCCACGCAAAGAAGAGGCCAAAGCCGAGGAGAAAAACGGTTCGGGCGCCATCACCAGCGTGTTTTTCACGCCCCCGGGCGTGCCCTTGGTGTTGGGTGACAAATTGGACCATTTGTCTGCAGGGCGGTTTGGATCGAATGTTTCCGATCCGACGCTGACCTTCACCGGCCGGCTCAGCCTCTACACCACCAACTGGCCGTACTACGACAAAGCCGTGCAAGAAGAACTGGATGCAGCCACCTTGCATGTGCGGCTTTACGTGCCGCTTGCACATGTGCAGGTGGCATCGTCAAGTTTCTGGGGCAGCGGTTACAGCCGCCAGGGCATCGTGCCCGGCCTGCGGTTTGGGCACCGCCTGACACGGGTGACGGTAGGCAACAAAGGCAATTACACCAAGGTGGTGTTGGCCGAGCCCTACCTGGTGCCCGGCCCTATTGACAGCACGGTGGAAGAGGTCAAGCACCCCAACCCCATGCGCGCCATGTTGGGCGAAAAAATCAAAATCTACCCAGGCACCGTGTACCCCGAAAAATATTGGGAACTGATGCCCGCTGCCGGCGGCCAATTGCTGAAGGCGTTTGCCGCCAAGCTCAAAGAAAACAGCTGAGCCAGAACCCTTTCTCAACCCGGTCAGGGGCGCTTTTGCGCAAGCAAATGCCCCCGGCCGGGCGGGTTGTCAAGCGCGCTTGGCCAGCACCTCAAATGCGGGCAGCGTCTTGCCTTCCAACACCTCCAGGAAGGCCCCGCCCCCCGTGCTGATGTAGCCCACTTGCTGCTCAATCCCGTACTTGGCAATCGCTGCCAAGGTATCGCCCCCACCCGCAATACTGAAAGCCGGGCTTTGAGCAATCGCCTGCGCAATGGCCTTGGTGCCGTTTTCAAAGGCCTCGAATTCAAACACCCCCACCGGCCCGTTCCACACAATCGTTCCCGCGGCCTTGAGTTGTTCGGCCAACAGGGCCGCGGTTTCTGGGCCAATGTCCAGGATCAGGTCGTCGTCAGCCACTTCGGTGGCCTTCTTTACGGTTGCTTCTGCTGTGGGGCTGAAGCTCTTGGCACACACCACATCGGTGGGAATGGGCACCACGGCACCGCGGGCGGCCATGGCTTCAATCACGGCCTTGGCCTCGCCCACCAAGTCGGCTTCTGCCAAACTTTTGCCAATGTTGAGGCCCGCCGCCAGCATGAAGGTGTTGGCAATCCCGCCGCCCACGATCAGTTGGTCCACGTTCTTGGCCAGACTTTGCAAAATGGTGAGCTTGGTGGACACCTTGGAACCCGCCACAATGGCCACCAAAGGGCGCTTGGGGTTGGCCAGGGCCTTGCCTATGGCGTCCATCTCCGCGGCGAGCAACGGGCCGGCGCAAGCGATTGGGGCGGTCTCGGCAATGCCGTAGGTGGTGCCTTCGGCGCGGTGGGCGGTGCCAAAAGCGTCGTGCACAAAAATGTCGCACAGGGCGCCTAGCTTGGCGGCCAGCTCGGGCTTGTTCTTTTTCTCGCCCACATTCAGGCGGCAGTTTTCGAGCAACACCACCTCGCCCGGGGCCACGGCAAAACCACCGTCCACCCAGTTGGCAACCAAGCGAACCTCCTGGCCCAGCAACTCGCTCAGGCGTGCAGCCACAGGGGCCAGGCTGTCCTCGGGTTTGAACTCGCCCTCGGTGGGGCGGCCCAAGTGGGAGGTGACCATGACAGCAGCACCGGCGTCCAGGCCCATGCGGATGGCGGGAATGCTGGCGCGGATCCGGGTGTCTTCGGTAATTTCGCCCGCATCGTTCTGCGGCACGTTCAGGTCGGCTCGTATGAACACGCGTTTGCCAGTGGCTTGGCCGTTGGCGCAGAGGTCAGAGAAGCGTTGGAATTTCATGGGGGGTCAGCGGTTGGGTTGACAGCAAATGGGCGGCGGGTAAGCCACTGCAAATTGTAGGAGCCTGTGTTGAATAGAAGCAATCAATCACATAAAAGAAATCGATTTGTAACTCTGGACTGGTGCGTCTAACATGACGGCATACAACAGCCCAACCGACAGGAGCCCCCTATGGCATACATCCAGCGTTTCAGCCAGACCCACCGCCATGCGCTCATGAAAACCGGCAGCTACTACGTGTTGCACATGGTGGTGGCGGCCACCGTGGCCTATGCGGTGACGGGCAATTTTTGGGCGGCCATGACCTTGAGCATTTTGGAGCCCACGGTGCAGGCCGTGGCGTATTTTTTTCACGAGCGCATGTGGACGCGGCGTTTGGCTGCCGCCGTTTGAACCCCAGGGCTTATTGGATGGATGAGGCCTCTAAAATAAACCCAGCAACAAAAGGGTGACCATGCGAAAAACAGCAATGCGTTGGTTGGGGGTGTTGGCCTTGGCAGTGGGGCTGGCGGGGTGTGGTTACAACGACTTTCAGCGCCTGGACGAACAAACCGCTGCGGCTTGGTCGGAGGTGCTGAACCAGTACCAGCGGCGCGCCGATTTGGTGCCCAACCTGGTGGCCACCGTCAAGGGTGAAGCCAATTTTGAGCAGGAAACCCTGACCCGCGTGGTGGAGGCGCGGGCCAAGGCCACGGCGGTGCAGGTCACGCCCGAGACTTTGAAAGACCCCCAAGCCATGCAGCGTTTTCAGGCGGCACAAGGTGAGCTGGGTGGGGCCATCAGCCGTTTGTTGGTGGTGGCCGAACAGTACCCCAACCTCAAGGCCAACCAGGGCTTTGCCGATTTGCGGGTGCAGCTGGAGGGCACCGAGAACCGCATCACCGTGGCGCGCAACCGGTACATACAAGCGGTGCAGGACTACAACGTGCTGGCCCGCAGCTTCCCCAGCAACCTCACTGCGCGCGTTATGGGCTACGAACCCAAAGCAAACTTCAGCGTGGCCAACGAAGCCGCATTGAGCGCCCCGCCTGCTGTGGATTTCAACAAAAAATGACGTCTTGGTCGGGCGCCGCCAGAGCCTGGGTGTTGTGCCTGGTGGTGTGTGTGGGGGCTTTGGCTTTTTCAGCCGCCGCCCAAAACGTGTTGCCCGTGCCGCCCTTGACCGCCCGGGTGATGGACCACACCGGCACCCTTGCCCCCGCCGAACGCGCCACTTTGGAGGCCCGTTTGGCAGCGTTTGAACAGGCGGCAGGCACCCAAGTGGTGGTGTTGATGGTGCCCACCACCGCGCCAGAGGACATTGCCGATTACACCCAGCGGTTGGGCGATGCCTGGAAACTGGGCCGCAGCGACGTGGGCGATGGCGTGTTGTTGGTGGTGGCCAAAGACGACCGCCGCATACGGATTGCCACCACCAAAGCAGTGGAAGGAGCGTTGCCGGACGTGCTGGCCCACCGCATCATTGACCAAGCCATCACCCCGCGTTTTCGCGAGGGGCAGTTTGCCGCGGGCCTGACCGCCGGGTTGGATCAAGTTCTGGGCCTGTTGCAAGGTGAGGCTTTGCCCCTTCCAGAAGCTCAGCCGGCGCAGAGTCGTTCGGATTGGCTGGATTGGGTGGTGTTGACGGTTTTTTCGTCCACCCTGCTCGGGGTGGTGTTGCGCCGAATGGTGGGGAGCCGATGGGGCAGTGTGGGCGCAGCGTTGGGGGTGTTTGCGCTTTTGTGGCACGACTCGGGGTTGTGGTGGTTGGCCGTTCTGGCCGGTTTTGTGGCCTTTGTGATCAGTTTGGTGGGGGCCCACCTGCCCGTGCGTTCGGTGGGGGGGCACTTGGGCCGCGGCGGCTACGGTGGCAGCAGCAGGGGTTGGGGCGGCGGCGGGGCAACCGGTGGCGGTGGCGGTTTCAGCTCGGGCGGTGGCGGCAATTTTGGCGGCGGCGGTGCCTCCGGCGGTTGGTGAGGGCACTTCCATGAAACATGCCAAGCGTTTCTTTCGTCATTTGTGGTTGGATGTGGCCGACGCCCGGCGGGCTTTGCCCGAGCCCAGCCGCGAGCGCTTGGTTCACCAAGTGGCCCAGGCCGAGCGCAGGCACAGCGGCGAAATTTGCCTGTGCATTGAAGCCGCTTTGCCCTTGAATTGCCTGTGGCCACCGGCAGACGATTTGGCCTTCGCAGGCCGGGTGCGTGAGCGGGCGGTCAGGTGGTTTGGTCAGCTGGGTGTGTGGGACACAGAACACAACAACGGCGTGCTGATTTACCTGCTGTTGGCCGAGCGGGCCATAGAAGTGGTGGCCGACCGGGGTTTGCAGCAACACATCAGCGCCGACCAATGGCGGGCTTTGATTGACCAAATGCGCCCCTTGTTGGCGGGCGGACAGTTCGAGTCAGCGCTTTCCTTGGCGGTGCACACGATTTCGGCGCAGCTCGAAGTGCACTTTGCGTTGCCCAGCAACAGCCCCAACCCCAACGAGCTGTTGGACCGTGTGGTGTTGGCCTGACTGGGCCGATTCATGACAAAAAGTCACAACCCCCCTACTCCATGGGTATCAGATGACGGCCTTGGCGTACCTTACAGCAGGCCTACAATAAGCGGGTTCAGTGTCGCGATTCATGATGCGGCCTGCCATTTCACATGACGGAGACTCACCCCATGTCGCAAAAGCAAGAAGACAAACGCGCCGAGTTGCGCCGTGCCGCACTCGAGTACCACGAGTTTCCAACGCCCGGGAAAATTGCCATTGCCGCCACCAAGCAGCTGACCAACCAGCGCGACCTGGCCTTGGCCTATTCGCCAGGGGTGGCCGCGCCGTGTGAAGAAATTGTGGCCGACCCGAACGCTGCCTTCAAGTACACCAGCCGTGGCAACCTGGTGGCGGTCATCACCAACGGCACTGCCGTATTGGGCCTGGGCGACATTGGCCCCTTGGCCGCCAAGCCGGTGATGGAAGGCAAGGGCGTGCTGTTCAAGAAGTTCGCTGGCATCGATGTGTTCGACATCGAAATCAACGAAAAAGACCCCAACAAGCTGGTCGAGATCATTGCGGCGCTGGAACCCACTTTCGGCGGCGTGAACCTGGAAGACATCAAGGCGCCGGATTGCTTTTATGTGGAGCGCAAGCTGCGCGAGCGCATGAAGATTCCGGTGTTCCACGACGACCAGCACGGCACCGCCATTGTGGTGGGGGCCGCCCTGCTCAACGGCTTGAAGGTGGTGGGCAAAGACATCAAGCAGGTCAAGCTGGTCACCTCGGGCGCGGGTGCCGCAGCGCTGGCGTGTCTGGGGCTGCTGGTCAAACTGGGGCTGCCGCGTGAAAACATCTACGTCACCGACTTGGCGGGCGTGGTGTACGAAGGCCGCACCGAGCTGATGGACGAAGACAAGATCCAGTTTGCGCAAAAAACCGATGCCCGCACCCTGCGCGAAGTGATCGACGGCGCGGATATTTTCCTGGGCCTGTCGGCCGGCGGCGTGCTCAAGCCCGACATGGTGGCCAAAATGGCCGCCCATCCCTTGATTTTTGCGTTGGCCAACCCAACCCCTGAAATCCTGCCGGAAGAGGTGCAGGCCGTGCGCAGCGATGCCATCATGGCCACCGGACGCACCGACTACCCCAACCAAGTCAACAACGTTTTGTGCTTCCCCTACATCTTCCGTGGGGCGCTGGATGCAGGGGCATCCACCATCACCGACGAAATGGAAATTGCGGCTGTGCGCGCCATTGCGGACTTGGCCCAGGCCGAGCAGAGCGAGGTGGTGGCCGCTGCTTACGCTGGCGAAAAACTGGCGTTTGGCCCCGAATACCTGATTCCCAAGCCGTTTGACCCACGGCTGATGATGAAAATAGCCCCGGCTGTGGCCCAAGCCGCTGCCGAAAGCGGCGTGGCCCAGCGCCCGGTGGCCGACCTGGAGGCCTACCGCGAAAAGCTGCAGAGCTTTGTGGTGGCCTCGGGCACCATGATGAAACCGGTGTACGCCGCTGCCAAAAAAGCGGTGGCCAAGCGCATTGCCTACGCCGAAGGCGAAGAAGAGCGCGTGCTGCGCGCCTGCCAAGTGGTGGTGGATGAAAACCTGGCCCGCCCCACCCTGATCGGTCGCCCGGCCGTGATTGCGCAGCGCATCGCCAAGTTCGGCCTGCGTCTCAAAGAAGAACTCGACTACGACGTGGTGAACGTGGAAAACGACCACCGCTACCGCGAGCTGTGGCAGGCCTACCACCAGTTGATGGAACGCAAAGGCGTGACCGAACAACTCGCCAAAATCGAGTTGCGCCGCCGCCTGAGCCTGATCGGCGCCATGCTGCTGCGCCGGGGCGACGTCGACGGTCTGATTTGTGGCACCTGGGGCACCAACCCCATGCACCTCACCTACATCGACCAGGTGATCGGCAAGCGCCCTGGCGCCCACTGCTACGCCGCTATGAACGCCTTGATGCTGCCGGGCCGCCAGGTGTTTTTGGTGGACACGCACGTCAACTACGACCCAACGGCCGAACAACTGGCCGAAATCACCATGATGGCCGCGCGCAAGATGATGCGCTTTGGTCTCACACCCAAGGCGGCGCTGTTGTCGCATTCCAATTTCGGTTCGTCTGACCAGCCGTCGGCCGTGAAAATGCGCCAAACCCTGGCTTTGCTGAAAGAAAAGGCACCTTGGCTGGAAGTGGACGGCGAAATGCACGGCGATGTGGCCTTGGACGCTGATTCCCGCAAGCGCCTGATGCCCCGCAGCGACCTGGTGGGCGACGCCAACTTGCTGGTCCTGCCCAACATTGACGCCGCCAACATTGCCTACAACCTGCTCAAGTCTGCGGCGGGTGGCGGCATTGCGGTGGGGCCCATGCTGCTGGGCGTGGCCAAGCCGGTGCACATCCTTACGGCGAGCGCCACGGTGCGCCGTATTGTCAACATGACCGCCCTGACCGTGGCCGAGGCCAACGCGGGCCCGCGAGCCGCGATCAACGGCTGATTCGGCACCGATACCCCTTTTATCTGAGGGAAACCCCTTGCTTTTTGGGGGCGGTTGAGGCACACTTGCGACCTTGAATTTCAGGGTAAACCCGGGTAAATGGCCCGGGTTTATTTGCTTTCGAACGCAGGGGTTGGATGTTTCAAACCATGGCAAAACGTGGTTCGGTGTGGTGGCGGGTGTGTGCGTTGGCCTTTGTGGGGCTGGCGTTGCTGGTGTCGGGCTTGCAAGCCCGCAAAACCCAAGACCCGGTGGCCGAGCCGGTTGCTCAGAGTGCTCTTGACGCCTCGATGGGGGTGATAGCGGTGGCCATGTTGCCAGCGCAGGGCCAAGAGGTTTGGAGCCGTATCCACCAAGGCGGGCCGTTTCGCTACGAGAAGGACGGCACGGTGTTTGGCAACAGGGAGCGTTTGCTGCCCGACCAAACGCGCGGTTATTACCGCGAATACACCGTGCCCACCCCCGGGTTGAACCACAGGGGTGCCCGAAGAATCGTATGCGGTGGCGCCCAGCCCCGTGCACCGCGAGCCTGTTACTACACGGCCGATCACTATGCGAGCTTCAAGCGCATCGTGCAGTGATGGGTCACCTGCATTTTTAACTTTGCCACGAGAAAGAGACGCGGAGATGGACACGCCACTTCGTACCGTTCGCACCAATATCGTTCAGTCGATACGCGCCCACACGGTCAAAGACCTGGAGAACGCGGCTGAGCAGCTGGGGCATCACTTTTTGTACGCGAACCTGGCTGCTGCCCAGAACAAACAAGATGTGCTGGACCTGATCGCTGCCCAGTACACCTTGCCGGCCACATTTGGCAAAAACTTCGACGCTTTGTACGACTGCATGACCGACCTGGTGCACAAGTCGGGCCCGCAGACGGGTTTCATCGTGGTGCTCGAACACATCCCGGCGCACGCCAAGTTCGACAAGGAAGCGCGCGAGCAGTTGCTGGACATCTTCCGCGACGCCTCCGACTACTGGAGCGACCGCAAGATCCCGTTCCGCTGCTTCTATTCGTTCTCGGTCGCCCGCGCCCCAAAGGGTGAAGAGCCGATCGAAGTCGAAAACGAAGAGCCCATGCCCACGGACAAGATCCTGGACGTGAGCCCGATGGCGCTGCGCATGAGCAGCCCGTTCAATGCAGGTTATTGGCTGGCCGCCGCCTGACCATCGGTCGTTCCGACCCACACAAAAAAGCCGCTGCATCGCAGCGGCTTTTTTATGCCCGCGCACTGGCTACTGCACAGCCTGA
>JBDKEX010000230.1:0-4119 GCA_039798985.1 Pseudomonadota bacterium
CCAGAGCAGGCGCAGCCTCGGTGTCAACCTTGGCCAACAACACCTGCGGTTCCAATTGCCGGGCAGCCGCCGCAAAGGCGGGCGCCATCATTTTGCAGGGCCCACACCAAGGGGCCCAAAAATCGACCAACACGGGCCGGTCATTGCGGGTGATGTGTTTGTCGAACGTGTTTTCGTTCAATGGCCTGGGTTGCCCCGTCAACAGCGGTTGGTGGCATTTGCCGCAATCCGGGTTCTGGCCGAGTTGCTCTGGCGTTACGCGGTTGGTGGTGTGGCAGTGCGGGCACACAAAGTGCGGTCGTTCGCTGGACATGGGGGCTCCTCAAACAAATGTTTAACCCAAATAGGGGCGCAGCACCTGCTTTCAAGACACCCCTGTGGGTATCAAGAGCACCCGCGTTTCAAACAATGCGCGCCACCAGGCCCGCCGCAATGCTCAGCAACACGGTGGTGGTCACTGGCAGAAAAAACTCCCGACCAAACAATCGAAACCGGAAGTCACCCGGCAAACGCCCCAGGCCCAAACGCTGCAACAGCGGCAAAAACCAACTGATCAGCAGCAAGGCCAGAAAAATAACAATCATCCAGCGAAACATGGCCCACCTTTGCAAACCGTGCGATCAAAGGGTGTGTGTGCGGTCGCCGGCCGCGAACCCGAGGGGAACCCAACCTTCGGCACTGTTTGCGGGTGCCAAAGCCAACACTTTGAACAGTTCGCCCATTTCGTGTTCATTCACCAGTTTGGCCAACTGGGCCCGCTCAGGCAGGGGCGCGTTTTCAGCCAGTTGCAACAGGCCTGCGTTCAATAAAAACCGCCCTTGGCTGGTGTAACCCATCACTTGCAAGCCCGCCTCTTGGGCCGCCAAGGCCACACCGGTGAAATTGACATGGGCCGTGATGTCTTTCAAACCCACTTCGGCCAGGGGGTTAGGGTCGGCCCGGTGAGCGCGGTGGCACATCAACGTGCCCATGTGCCTCTGTGGGTGGTAAAACTCGTTTTCCGGGAAACCGTAGTCGATAAAAAACGCGGCGCCTTGGGTCCAGCGCTCGGCCAGTGTGCGCACAAAGGCTTCCGCCTGCGGGTGAATTTCGGTCAAGTAGTCGTGGTCGCCGGGCACATCCACCGCAGGGCGAAGTTGGGTGGGGCGGTCCAGCCAAACCCAAGCCGCATCGGCATGGGCCCCGGGGTTGAGCGCAACACCGCGCTCGCACCAGACGCCACCTGAGCGCACCAGCAACTGAACCGGCATGGCGTCCAACACCTCGTTGCCCAACAGCACACCTTGCATCGCTTCTGGCAGAGCGGTTGGCCAAAACACACGGCCGGCGTACGCTTGCAGCCGCTCCTGCTGGCGCGCGCGCAAAGTCCCAGAAAGGTCCACAATGTGGTAGCGCACTTGGGTGTGGCCCAGCGCCGCAAGCTGCTCCAACACTTGCTGGGCGAGCGCGCCGGTGCCCGCACCAAACTCCCACACGTCGTGGGTGCCTGTGGCTTGCAAAGCCTGCGCCACCTGTTGACCCAAGGCACGCCCAAACCACGGCGAGAGCTCTGGGGCGGTAACAAAGTCACTGCCGCTGCCCGGCATGGTGCCAAATTTGACCAGATCGTTTGCGTAATACCCCAAGCCGGGGGTGTACAAAGCCAGGGCCATGAAACGGTCAAACGGCAACCAGCCCCCGGCTTGGCGTAGCTCGCGGACAATATGGGCTGTCAGATCAGGAATCGAGTTGGAAGGTGCCAAGGTGTTGAAGGTGTCAAAACCGTTTGAAACGGCCTGCGATCATACGCGCCCGCGTGTGCTAGTCACCGGCGGTGGGGTGCGCCTGGGTGCAGCCATTGGCACCGTGTTTGCCCAAGCCGGTTGGCACCTGGTGTGCCAGTACAAGGGCTCGGAAGCAGCCGCAACAGCCCTGTGCGCAAGTTTGCGTGCGGAAGGCCACAGCGCAGAAGCTGTGCACGGAGACCTGACCACCGAAGCCGGGCGCGCCGCACTCATGCACGAGGTGCTGACCCAAGGCGGCCCACTGGATTGCCTGGTGAACAACGCCTCGGCCTTCGAACCCGACACAGGGCCCACATTCGATGCGGCGCTCGCGCAGCGGCAACTGGAAGTCAATTTGGTGGCCCCGCTGAGCTTGTCGCGTTTGATGGCTGCAGCCTTGCCCACCAGCGCCGACGGGCGTAACGCCAGCATCATCCACATCCTGGATCAAAAGGTGTTCAACCTGAACCCAGACTACTTCTCGTACACCGTCACCAAACTGGCCCTGGAACGCGCCGTTGCCCTGCAAGCGCAGGCCTTGGCGCCCCATGTGCGTGTGTGCGGCGTTGCACCCGGTCTGATTTACCCCAGTGGCCCCCAAACAACCGAGAACTTTGCCCGCGCCAGCCGGGTCAACCTGTTGCGCCGCCCCACCGACCCGATGGATGTGGCGCGTACCTGCCTTTTTTTGGCGCAAACCCGCTCGGTCACGGGCTGCACGCTGCCCGTGGACAGTGGGCAGCATTTGGTGCCCATAGAGCGCGATGTGATGTTCATGATCGACCCAACAACCGCCGCCCAATGAACGATGTAACCTTGCCTGTGCAACTCTCGCTGATGGACGAGTTGCGCCTGAACTGCCGCAAACTGTTCCTCAAAAATCACGTGGTGCAAGCCCATATTGGGGCACACGATTTTGAAAAAGGCGTGACGCAACGCCTGCTGATCAATGTAGAACTGTTCGTGCCCTTGGAACTCTCGACCCCCAACACCGACCGCTTGCAAGAAGTGGTGGACTATGACTTTGTGCGTTCCGAAGTGGCGGCCCAGTTGGCCCGGGGCCATGTAGAACTGCAAGAAACCCTTTGCGATGACCTGGCCGACCGCCTGTTGGCCCACCCGGGCGTGCGTGCGGCACGTGTTTCGACCGCCAAACCCGACGTTTACCCCGATTGCGAGGCAGTGGGCGTGGAGGTGTTCCGTATCAAACCCATGCCCCCGCAGGCCTTTTTGGATGCTTGAACATGACCCTGTCCCAAAACACCCTGGCAAGCCGCTCACCTTACAGCCTTGGAACGCAAATTCTGGCGCTCACGGGCTTGCGGTTCAACGCCAACCTGGGCATCTTGGACCACGAGAGAACCGGCCCACAGCCCATACAGGTGGACGCAGAACTGAACCAAGGGACGCAGCCCTTGTTGCCCCACGATGACGACATCAACCACGTGCTGGACTACCGCAAAGTTCGCCAAATCATCATTGACGAATGCACAGCGGAACATGTGAACCTGCTTGAGAGCCTGATTGGCAAACTCGCCCACCGTTTGTTGCAATTGCCGGGCGTGTTGGGGGTTCGGGTGAAAATCGCGAAACTGGAAATTTTTGACGACTGTGAAGTCGCCATCCGCATGGAGAGTGGGCAATGGTGAACCCTTTGAAAATTGAACGCGAAGACCAAAAACTGGAAAAGCGCCTGTGCCGCGAAATGGGCCAGGCCATTGCCGACTACAACATGATTGAAGCCGGCGACCGCGTGATGGTGTGCCTGAGCGGCGGCAAAGACAGCTACGCCCTGCTCGACATTTTGATGAAGCTGCAGCAACGGGCTCCGATTGATTTTGAGTTGATCGCGGTCAATCTGGACCAAAAACAACCTGGCTTTCCGGCCGAGGTGCTGCCCAATTACCTTTCAAAGCTGGGCGTCAAGTTCCACATCGAAACGCAGGACACCTACAGCGTCGTCAAGAAAGTGATTCCTGAGGGCAAAACCATGTGCAGCCTGTGCAGCCGCTTGCGGCGGGGCATTTTGTACAAGGTGGCGCGCGAATTGGGCTGCAACAAAATTGCGCTGGGCCACCACCGCGACGACATTTTGCAAACCCTGCTGCTCAACATGTTTTTTGGGGCCAAGCTCAAAGGCATGCCGGCCAAGCTGGTCAGCGACAACGGCGAGTTCATGGTGATCCGCCCTCTGGCCTATGTGGCCGAAAAAGACCTGATACGCTGGGCGCAGGTGCGCGAATTCCCCATCATCCCCTGCACGCTGTGCGGCAGCCAAGACAACCTGCAGCGCCAGCACATGAAAGACATGCTCAAGGACTGGGAAAAACGCTTCCCCGGCCGGGTGGACAACATG
>JBDKEX010000231.1:0-4216 GCA_039798985.1 Pseudomonadota bacterium
ACATAAAACCCACCACGCCCATGGCCAACCAAGCAAACATGGTGATGTGCAAACCGGAAACCGACACCAAGTGCCCAACGCCCACCACTTTGAACACGTCCCAATCGGGTTTATCGATGGACGCCTGATCGCCCACGGCCAGGGCGGCCAACAGACCCGCCGCGCTGGGTTCAGCGATTTGTGTGAAAACCGCTTGACGCACCTTAAAACGCGCTTGATCCACCGGGCGCCACACCTGGCCCGGCAAAAGAACAGGCGGATCGGCTTTTTTGCCCTGGCGAACGGTGCCCGTGGCATGCAGGCCCTGCCCCCAAAGCCATGCTTCGGTGTCAAAACCACCGGGGTTGTGCAAACCATGAGGCCTGCGCAAGCGCACCGGCAGTTGCCAGCGCTGCCCAGGCGCCACCTCCAGCAAGGGGCCGGAGCCATAAAGCAATACGCGGTCAGGAACCGTTACCGAGCGCCCAGCCAGCGAGGCCTGTTGCACCGCAAATTCAAACCGCGCGGAGGCTGCCCCTGACCGGTAAACTTGGGGCAAACCCACCACATGGCCCACCAACAACACCTCCTGGCCTTCGAAGTCCTCGGCAAGCCCTTGGCCTTTTACCCAGACGGCGCGTGCGCCTGTGAGGGAAAAGCCCAATACAGCCGCCGCCAACAGCGCAGCCAACACGCGCCATGGCGGGCGAGAAAACCGGGCGCCCAAGCTCCCAAGCAACAGCCCAGCCACACAGCAAGCGCCATAAAGCGCCGCAGGCCACAAAGTACTTTGCTGCAATTGCAAAGCAACGCCCGGGGCAAAACCCAACAGGGCGCTTACCATGGCGCACTAATTGCTTGCATCAAACGCACTGACGCGCAGCCTGGCAGGTACTGAGGCAACGTCCACTCCCTTTTTTTGTATTTGAAAGACCCAGCATGGCCATTCATGTTGCCTTGAATCATATAACCCACTACACCTACGACAAGCTGGTGAACCTGGCCCCACACGTGGTACGCCTGCGCCCTGCGCCGCACAGCCGCACCAAGGTGTTGTCTTACAGCCAGCGCATTGAGCCGGCCAACCACTTCATCAACTGGCAACAAGACCCGTTTGCCAACTACCAGGCCAGGCTGGTGTTCCCTGAGCCCATGCGTGAATTCAAGGTCACGGTGGACTTGGTGGTGGAAATGGCGGTTTACAACCCGTTTGACTTTTTTCTGGAGCCCTCGGCCGAGGAATTTCCTTTCAGCTACAGCCCCGAACTGCAAGCCGAATTGGCCCCTTACCGGGTCAAAGCCGAACTGACGCCCCGACTCAAAACCTACCTGGGCAAGGTCAACACCAGCAAGCGGCGCACCATCGACTTTTTGGTTGACATCAACCAGCAGTTGCAAAACGACATTGCCTACACCATCCGCCTGGAGCCGGGGGTACAAACACCCGAGGAAACCTTGGCGAAAGGCAGCGGTTCGTGCCGTGACAGCGGTTGGCTGTTGGTGCAATTGCTGCGCCACTTGGGGTTGGCGGCTCGCTTCGCGTCGGGCTACCTGATCCAGTTGGCCCCCGATGTGAAAGCCGTGGACGGCCCCAGCGGCCCCGAAACCGACTTCACCGACTTGCATGCCTGGTGTGAGGTGTTTTTGCCCGGTGCCGGCTGGATAGGCCTGGACCCCACCTCGGGCCTGCTGGCTGGCGAGGGCCACATACCGCTCGCGTGCACGCCACAGCCCTCCAGCGCAGCACCCATCGACGGCGCGCTGGACGAGTGCGAGGTGTCTTTCGAACACCACATGCAAGTTTCGCGGGTGTATGAATCCCCACGGGTGACCCGACCCTACACCGAGGACCAGTGGGCCGGCATCGTGGCCTTGGGCCAACAGGTGGACACCGATCTGGAACAAGGCGACGTGCGCCTGACCATGGGCGGCGAACCCACCTACGTGGCCACCCGCGACCGCGATGCCGCCGAATGGAACACCGACGCGCTCGGCCCCACCAAACGCAACTACGCGACCGAGCTGCTGCACCGCTTGCGCCAGGAATACGGCGACGGTGGGTTTGTGCACCTGGGCCAAGGCAAATGGTACCCCGGCGAACAACTGCCGCGCTGGGCCCTGTCCTTGTTCTGGCGGGCCGATGGCCAAGCCACCTGGCACAACCCTGCCTTGTTTGCCGACGAACGCGACACCGCCCACTACACGGCCGAAGACGCCCACCGTTTCACGCAAACGCTGGCTCGCAAGCTGGGGTTGAGCACCCAGTACATCACCCCCGGCTTTGAAGACACTTGGTACTACCTGTGGCGCGAGCGAAAACTGCCAGTGAACGTGGACCCTTTTGACGCCAAACTGGGCGACGAAATGGAACGCGCCCGATTGCGGCGAGTGTTTGGGCAAGGCCTGGAAGCGACGGTGGGCTACGTGTTGCCTGTGCAAGCCCACGCGGTGCCCAACGGCGACCTGAAAGGCGCCCGCAGTGGCCTTAATTTGGCAGCTACCCGCTGGACCACCGGCCCCTGGTTTTTCCGCGACGAACGCATGTACCTGATCCCGGGCGACTCCCCCATGGGCTACCGCCTGCCACTGGATTCGCTGCCCTGGGTATCGGCCACCGACTACCCGTACCACATCGAGCAAGACCCGTCGGCCCAGCGCGACGCCCTGCCCGACGGCGCCAGCTTCAAGCGCCAGTACGCCCCCCACCAGATAGGTGGCGGGTTTGCCGAAGGCGGTGTGGTGTCGCTGCAAGGCAGCCACTACCCTGCTACCACGGCCCGCGATGCAGACAACCCCGCCTGGCAGGGGGACCCACTGCTGGCCGGCAGCGGCAAAGGCGCCGCGCCCGCGCAACCCATGGATGCACGCTACCCCCAACGCGGCGAATCGGCCGCTTGGCTTACCCGCACCGCGCTGTGCGTGGAAGCCCGGGACCCGCAACGCGCCAACGGCCCCAAGGCCGAGGTCAAAAACGGGGGCAAAAGCAGCCACCTCTATATCTTCATGCCCCCCTTGCAAAGGCTGGAAGACTACCTGGACCTGCTGGCCGCCATCGAAGCCACGGCCGAAAAACTCGGCGTCAAGGTTGTGCTGGAAGGCTACCCACCGCCACGCGACCCGCGCCTGAAAGTGCTGCAAGTCACGCCTGATCCCGGCGTGATCGAGGTCAACATACACCCCGCGCACAACTGGGCCGAGCTGGTAGAACACACCGAATTCTTGTACGAAGCGGCGCACCAAACCCACTTGTGCGCCGAAAAGTTCATGACCGATGGGCGCCACACTGGCACCGGTGGCGGCAACCACTTTGTGTTGGGCGGCTCCACACCGGCCGACTCGCCATTCCTGCGCAAGCCCGAGCTGCTCGGCAGCCTGATCGCCTACTGGCACAACCACCCCAGCTTGAGCTACTTGTTCAGCGGCTTGTTCATAGGCCCGACCAGCCAGGCGCCGCGGGTGGACGAAGCTCGCAACGATCAGCTGTACGAACTGGAAATCGCGCTCAACCAAATCGAACAAAACCGGCAGGTGTACGGCGCCGACATGCCACCTTGGCTGGTGGACCGCACGCTGCGCAACATTTTGGTGGACGTGACCGGTAACACCCACCGCAGCGAGTTTTGCATTGACAAGCTCTACAGCCCCGACAGCAGCACCGGCCGCTTGGGCCTGCTGGAACTGCGCGCGTTCGAGATGCCGCCCCACGCCCGCATGAGCATTGCCCAACAACTGCTGTTGCGCGCACTGGTGGCCCGCTTCTGGCAGCAACCCTGGCACGGCAAACTCACCCGTTGGGGCACCGAACTGCACGACCGTTTCCTGCTGCCCACCTTTGTGCGCATGGACTTCGACGACGTGCTCGACGACCTGGCCCAAAGCGGCTACCTGTTTGAAAAAAGCTGGTTCGATCCGCACTTCGAATTTCGCTTCCCCCTTATCGGTCAAGTGGCTGCTCGCGGCATTGAACTCACCTTGCGCAATGCGCTGGAACCTTGGCACGTCATGGGCGAAGAAGGTTCCGCTGGCGGCACCGTGCGCTTTGTGGATTCGTCGCTGGAGCGGGTGGAGGTGCGTGTTTCGGGCTACAACGACAGCCGCTACGTCATCACTGTGAACGGCCGCGCACTGCCGCTGCAAAACACCGGCACCGTCGGGAATTACGTGGCAGGTGTGCGCTACAAGGCCTGGAACCCGCCGTCTGCCCTGCACCCGAGCATTGCCCCCCACGCACCGCTCA
>JBDKEX010000232.1:0-3467 GCA_039798985.1 Pseudomonadota bacterium
TTGGGCGGGGTGGCCGAAAAAACCCGCGAGGCCATGCTGGTGTGCGAAGCGGCGGGGTACGACGTGATCATTGTTGAAACCGTGGGCGTGGGGCAATCAGAAACCGCCGTGGCCAACATGACCGACATGTTCTGCCTGCTGCAACTGCCCAATGCCGGCGACGACTTGCAGGCCATCAAAAAGGGCGTGATGGAATTGGCAGACCTGGTGGTGATCAACAAGGCGGATATTGACCCCGATGCCGCCACCCGAGCGCGTGCCCAAATCACCAGCAGTTTGCGCCTGCTGGGCCTGCACGGCAACCCCGACCACCTGCACCACGACCAGCAAATCTGGCACCCGCAAGTTATTCAAATGAGCGCCCTGCACAACCAAGGCGTGGGCGATTTCTGGGGCAAGGTGTCTGAATACCAAAAACTCCAGCAAAACAACGGTCGGTTTGCGAGCAAGCGCAAACAACAGTCCCGCGCCTGGATGTGGGAGCGCATCGAGTCGGGCTTGAAACAACGCTTTCGCAGCCACCCCGCCGTCAAGGGGCAGCTCGAAAGCACCACCCAAAGCGTCTTGAACGGGCAGTTGCCAGCGTCCACCGCTGCTCGCCAGTTGCTCGAACTTTTTCACTGATTTTCCCGGAGACCTCACCATGCAAGAAATACTGCAACAACTGGAAAAAAAGCGCGAGGCTGCACGCCTGGGTGGCGGCCAAAAGCGCATCGACGCCCAACATGCCAAGGGCAAATTGACGGCGCGCGAGCGTATTGAAGTGTTGCTCGATGAGGGCACATTTGAAGAATGGGACATGTTCGTCGAGCACCGCTGCACCGACTTTGGCATGCAAGACAACAAAATCCCGGGCGACGGCGTGGTCACCGGCTACGGCATGATCCACGGCCGTTTGGTGGTTGTGTTCAGTCAAGACTTCACGGTGTTTGGCGGCGCATTGAGCGAAGCCCACGCCGAAAAAATATGCAAAGTGATGGACCAGGCCATGAAAGCGGGCGTGCCCGTTATTGGCCTGAACGATTCGGGCGGCGCTCGCATCCAGGAAGGCGTGGCTTCTCTGGGCGGCTACGCCGACGTATTCCAGCGCAACGTGATGGCCAGCGGCGTGATTCCGCAAATCAGCATGATCATGGGCCCTTCGGCCGGTGGCGCGGTGTATTCGCCCGCCATGACCGATTTCATCTTCATGGTCAAAGACAGCAGCTATATGTTTGTAACCGGCCCCGAAGTGGTCAAGACCGTGACGCACGAGGAAGTGACCGCCGAGGAACTGGGCGGCGCCATCACCCACACCACCAAGAGCGGCGTGGCCGATTTGGCCTTTGAGAACGACGTTGAGGCGCTGCTGATGCTGCGCCGGCTCTACAACTACTTGCCGCTGAACAACAAAGAAAAAGCGCCGGTGCGCCCCAGCGGCGACCCGATCGACCGGATGGACAAGAGCCTGGACACCTTGGTGCCCGACAACCCCAACAAACCGTATGACATGAAGGAGTTGATCGTCAAAACCGTTGACGACGGCGACTTCTTTGAGTTGCAGCCCGATTACGCCAAAAACATCCTGATTGGCTTTGCACGCATGGACGGCCAGACCGTGGGCATTGTGGCCAACCAGCCCCTGGTGCTGGCCGGGTGCCTGGACATCAAGAGCTCGATCAAGGCCGCACGCTTTGTGCGCTTTTGCGATGCGTTCAACATCCCGGTTGTCACGTTTGTGGATGTGCCTGGTTTCATGCCCGGCACCAGCCAGGAATTTGGCGGCATCATCAAACACGGCGCCAAGTTGCTGTACGCCTACGCCGAGGCCACGGTACCAAAAATAACTGTTATCACGCGCAAAGCCTACGGTGGCGCTTACGACGTGATGGCCTCCAAGCACCTGCGCGGCGACGTGAACTTTGCCTGGCCGAACGCCGAAATTGCGGTGATGGGCGCCAAAGGCGCGGTGGAAATCATTTTCCGTGAAGAGAAAAAAAACCCTGCCAAACTGGCCGAACGCGAGGCCGAATACAAGGCCCGGTTTGCCAACCCCTTTGTGGCCGGCGCGCGCGGGTTCATTGATGACGTGATTTTGCCGTCCGAAACACGCAAACGCATTTGTCGCAGCCTGGTGCTGCTGAAAAACAAACAACTCGAAAACCCCTGGCGCAAGCACGGCAACATTCCGCTGTAAGCCAACGAGGAGCACAACAAGATGTTTACCAAAATCCTGATCGCCAACCGTGGCGAAATTGCTTGCCGCGTCATTGCCACCGCCCGCAAAATGGGCATTGCCACTGTGGCTGTTTATTCAGAGGCCGACAAAGAAGCCCGCCACGTGCGCCTGGCGGACGAAGCCGTGCTGTTGGGGCCTGCGCCTTCGCGCGAGTCCTACCTGGTGGCCGAAAAAATCATTGCTGCGGCCAAGCAGACCGGTGCCCAGGCCATACACCCCGGTTATGGTTTTTTGAGTGAAAACGAAGCCTTTGCCCAGCGCTGCGAAGAAGAGGGCATCGCCTTCATCGGCCCAAAGGCGCACAGCATTGCCGCCATGGGCGACAAAATTGCCTCCAAAAAGCTGGCCAACGAAGCCAAGGTCAACACCATACCCGGCTACAACTATGCCATTGCCACCGCTGAAGCGGCTGTGGAAATAGCCAAGGGCATTGGTTACCCGGTCATGATCAAGGCATCGGCGGGCGGCGGCGGCAAAGGCCTGCGCGTGGCCTTCAACGACAAAGAAGCGCTTGAAGGCTTCACTGCTTGCCAAAACGAAGCGCGCAACAGCTTCGGCGATGACCGCATCTTCATCGAAAAATTTGTGGAGCAACCGCGCCACATCGAGATCCAAATTCTGGGCGACAGCCATGGCAACGTGGTGTACCTGAACGAGCGCGAATGCTCGATCCAGCGCCGCCACCAAAAGGTGATCGAGGAAGCCCCATCGCCTTTTATTTCCGACGAAACCCGCAAAGCCATGGGCGAACAAGCGGTGGCGTTGGCCAAGGCGGTTCAATACCAGTCGGCCGGCACGGTGGAATTTGTGGTGGGCAAAGACCAGGACTTTTACTTCCT
This sequence comes from Pseudomonadota bacterium, assembly GCA_039798985.1. Lineage (GTDB taxonomy): Bacteria > Pseudomonadota > Gammaproteobacteria > Burkholderiales > Burkholderiaceae_C > JBDKEX01. The sequence continues at coordinate 3,058 of JBDKEX010000232.1, forward strand.
GGAAATGAACACCCGCCTGCAGGTGGAGCACCCGGTCACCGAATGCATCACCGGGCTGGACCTGGTTGAGCAGATGATACGGGTGGCCGCTGGCGAAAAACTTGCCTTCACCCAAGCAGAGGTAAAGCGCAATGGCTGGGCCATAGAGTGCCGCATCAACGCCGAAGATCCGTTCCGCAATTTCCTCCCGTCCACCGGCCGTTTGGTTCGTTTCAGCCCGCCCAAAGAAACCATGTGGCAGTCCGATATTGCACACCAATACGGCGTGCGTGTGGACACCGGCGTGTTCGAAGGCGGCGAGATACCGATGTTTTATGACTCGATGATCGCCAAACTCATCGTGCACGGTACCGATCGAAACGATGCCATCGCCAAAATGCGTGAAGCGCTCAACGGATTCGTCATCCGCG
>JBDKEX010000233.1:0-5537 GCA_039798985.1 Pseudomonadota bacterium
AGCATGGGCCTGGTGTGGTGGCGCAAATTCACCCGCGCATCATGCCTGTGGGCACCTACATCATTGCCACCGCTCCTTTACCACCCCAACTGTGCCAGCGCCTTGTGCCCCGCAACGCCGCCGTGTGCGACAACAACTTTGTGCTGGATTATTTTCGGTTCAGTGCCGACCACAGGCTGCTTTTTGGCGGACAAGTGAGCTACACCACCTTGACACCGCCCCGCCTGAAAGACCGGATGCAGCAGCGCATGGTGTCGATATTTCCGGAGCTGGCAGGTGTACCGGTGGAGTTTGTGTGGGGCGGCTTTGTTGACATCACCATGAACCGTGCGCCCGATTTTGGACGTGTGGGCCACTGCATTTATTACCTGCAAGGCTTCAGCGGGCATGGCGTGGCCTTGACCGGTTTGGCCGGCCAGCTGGTGGCGCAAGCGGTGGCGGGCCAAGCCGAGCGTTTCGATGTGTTTGCCCGACTGCAACACCGGCCCTTTGTGGGCGGCCCGGGTTTTAGGGCACCCCTGCTGGCCATGGGCATGCTGTGGCACCGCCTGCGGGACGCGCTGGCTTGATGCCAGAGCGCCTCGGCAGGCGGGCGGTCACTGCAGCAACTTACTTTTTCAGCTGCTCAATACCGGCAATCACCCAGCCACCGGCGCCTTGCAGCGGCTTGGTCATGTGCCACACCTCGTCAAACGCTTCGGCGGGTTGGTGTTTTTCTTCCAGCACATGGCCGGTAAAACGCACGCTCACCACGTACTGGCCGTTTTCTTCGGCCACATCCAGCACGTCAGCGTCCACATTCACCACTTCGGTGTGCTGCTCGGTGCCCTTGCGGTCTGCTATGTCCATTTTCAGTTCGGCGAACATTTCGGGCGTGGTGAATTGGCGCAGGTCGTCCAGGTTGCCAGCGTCGTTGGCGGCTTGCAGGCGAATGAAGTTGACCTTGGCATTGCGTGCAAAGGCGGTCACGTCAAAGTCGGCCGGAATGTTGCGTTGAACACCGGCAGCCGCGCTGGGTGCCAGCCCAGAACCGATCATGGAACCACCGTTTTGCGCGTGTTCGTTCAATGGCGCGCGTTGCATGGGTTGGGCGGCCGGTGCAGCAGTTTCATACCCGTGGCGGGTGCTGCCTGCACCTGCTGCGGCGGTTGCCAAAGGCGAAGGGTTGGCGCCACCTGCCGCACGCTTGCGCAGCACAAAGCCAATCAGGGCAATCACGGCAAAGGCAATCAGGGCGAACATCATCATGGACGCCAGCTCGTCACCGAAGCCGAAATGCGATGCCAGTGCGGCCAAACCCAGGCCAGCTGCCAAGCCTGCCAAGGGCCCCATCCATGAACGCTTGGCCTGGCTGGCGGCCCCCGCGGCGGCGGTAGAAGCTGCAGCTGCGGCCGGGCTGCCAGGCGCCGCCGCCGATGCGGGCGTTCCGGTGTTGTTTGTTGGGGCGGGCGCTGCGGCCTTTTCGGCCGTGTTTTGGCGCTGCATGCCCACCGATTTGGAGCCGCCCAAACGCTTGGCGTCGGCATCCACCGAGGTCAGCGTCAGGCCCAAGGCCAAGACCGCTGCAAGGATCGAAAAGCTTTTCATAAGGTCTCCTTCAAGAATAAGTTCAAGACCGTGTCAGGTTACAGCTTTTTTACTGTTTAAAAAAGCAGAAATTCAGTGATCGACATTTCGTAAAAAACAGAGGATTTCAAGTTGGTTTTGGGGCGGCTCGACTTCTGATCCGATTTCAGGTCAAAATGGCCGCAAGACATGGAGATTCTCATGAAACCGAACCCGTGCATGGTGTGGCTGCCTGCCGACCACCGTTTGCTCGGCAGCCATGGCCACCCAATGCCCTATTTGCTGTTGGGTGACAAGTACGCCCGTGCAGTCAAGCAGGTGGCTCGTGCCCAGCCGGTCATGTTTCCGCTGGCCGACGCCGCCCAAGTGCCCGAGTTGTTGGCTCTGGTGGATGGGGTGATGCTCACGGGTTCGCCGTCCAACGTGCACCCAGCGCATTTCGATGAAACGGTGCTCAACCCCGCTTTGCCTCTGGACACGGAGCGCGACGCGCTGACTTTGACCTTGGTGCGTGCCTGTGTGGCGCAAGGGGTGCCCCTGCTGGGGGTGTGTCGCGGGTTTCAGGAAATCAATGTGGCTCTGGGCGGCAGTTTGCACCAAGCGGTACACGCGGTTCCGGGCTTGATGGACCACCGTGAGCCCGACGGCACCCCCGACGAAGAGTACGCTCCCAGCCATGAAATTGGCTTGCTGCCCGGCTGCGCCTTCGCCACCTGGGCCGGCAGCACGCGGGTGCAGGTCAACTCCCTCCATGGTCAGGGCGTTGCCCGGCTGGCCCCCGGTTTGCGGGCTTTGGCGCATGCGCCCGATGGTTTGGTCGAAGCCTTTGAAGTGGAGGGCGCTACCACCTTCGCCTATGCCGTTCAATGGCACCCCGAGTGGAAGTGCTGGGAAAACCCGTTTTACAGCGCCATTTTCCAGGCTTTTGGCGATGCGGTTCGCCAGCGCCAGCAAGCCCGTATGCGCGATGCCCAGGGTTTTGCGGCGGCCCCCGACAAGCCCTGACAGCCTTTGCAAATGGGGCCTTTGTGAAAGGCCAACCCCCAGCAAACGCTTTCAGGAAATGACATGAGCACCCAAAAAAACCTTCAAACTTTCAACGATCTTGAGCAATGGCTCAACGCGCGCCGCGTCACCGAGGTGGAATGCCTGGTGCCCGACCTGACCGGGGTGGCCCGGGGCAAAATTTTGCCGCGCGAAAAATTCACCGAAGACCGTGGCATGCGCCTGCCCCAAGCCATAGTGGCCATGGGGGTGACCGGCGAGTTCCCGCCCAGCGGGCCGTATTACGATGTGATCGACCCCACCGACCGCGACATGCAATTGCGCCCTGATCCCGCCACGGTGCGCATCGTGCCCTGGGCCACCGACCCAACCGCGCAGGTGATTCACGACTGCTTTGACCACCACGGCAAACTGGTGCCCTTTGCCCCCCGCAGCGTGCTGCGCCACGTGTGTGATTTGTACGACGCCATGGGCCTTGCCCCGGTGGTGGCACCCGAGCTGGAGTTCTACCTCACCGCCCGCAACACCGACAGCAACATGCCGCTCAAGCCCCCGATTGGGCGCAGCGGCCGGGCCGAGACCTCGCGCCAGGCCTACAGCATTGACGCAGTCAACGAGTTCGACCCGTTGTTTGAGGAGATTTACGACTACTGCGACAAAATGGAACTGAACGTGGACACCCTGATCCACGAAATTGGCGCGGGGCAAATGGAGATCAACTTCTTCCACGCCCACCCGCTGGGGCTGGCCGACGAGGTGTTCTTTTTCAAGCGCACAGTGCGCGAGTCGGCGCTGCGGCACGACATGTACGCCACCTTCATGGCCAAGCCCATTGCCGGCGAGCCTGGCAGTGCCATGCACGTGCACCAAAGCATTGTGGACAAGCAAACCGGCAAAAACATTTTCAGCAACCCCGATGGTTCGCCGTCCGAGGCGTTCTTCCACTTCATTGGTGGTTTGCAGCGCTATGTGCCAGCGGCCATGGCATTGGTGGCCCCCTACGTGAACAGCTACCGGCGCTTGAGCCGCCACACCGCCGCGCCCATCAACATTGAATGGGGCCACGACAACCGCACCGTGGGCATCCGCTCGCCCATCGCCAGCCCCCAGGCGCGCCGGGTTGAAAACCGCGTCATTGGGGCGGATGCCAACCCCTATGTGGCCCTGTCCATGACGCTGGCTTGCGGTTACCTGGGCCTGAAAAACAAGATCAAACCCAAGCCCGAAATGAAGGGCGATGCTTACCTATCGCCTTATTCGCTGCCCCGCAGCTTGGCCGAGGCGCTGGACTGGTTGCGCCGGGAAAAGGACCTGCACGAGGTGTTGGGCGAAGGGTTTGTGACCATTTACACCGAGATCAAGGAACTGGAGTTCGAGGAGTTCATGAAAGTGATCTCGCCGTGGGAGCGTGAACACCTGCTGTTGCACGTTTGAGCAGCGCCGGCCCTTCGTCACCACGCCCAACAGGACCTTGACCATGAACACCCCCCTCGACACCCGCCAGCCCCTGACCGCCGAACTGCAAGCGCTCGACAGCGCGCACTTTTTGCACCCGTTTACCGATTTCAAAGACCTGGCCAGCCGCGGCGCCCGGGTCATGACCCACGCCGAAGGCATTTACGTGTGGGACTCTGAAGGCCAAAAGGTGCTCGACGCCATGAGCGGCCTGTGGTGCGTGAACGCCGGTTATGGCCGCCAAGAGTTGGCCCAGGCGGCCTACGACCAGATGATGAAGCTGCCGTTTTACAACAGCTTTTTCCAAACCACCAACGAACCCGCCGTGCGTTTGGCCGCCAAGCTGGCGTCGCTGGCCCCGCAGGTGGACGGGCGCTCGTTCCAGCACGTGTTTTTTTCGAGCAGTGGCAGCGAGAGCAACGACACCAACGTGCGCATGGCCCGCCGCTACTGGGATTTGCTGGGCCAGCCCGAGCGCAAGGTCATCATCAGCCGGCACAACGCCTACCACGGCAGCACCATGGCCGGCGCCTCGCTGGGTGGCATGAGCGGCATGCACGCCCAGGGCGACCTTCCTATTCCCAACATCACCCACATCGAGCAGCCATACTGGTTTGAACTGCACCAGCCGGGCGAATCGCCCGAGGCCTTTGGCCTTCGGGCGGCGGGCTGGTTGGAGCAAAAAATATTGGAGGTGGGGCCCGACAAAGTGGCCGCGTTTATTGCGGAGCCGGTGCAGGGCGCGGGCGGGGTCATCATTCCGCCGAGCACCTACTGGCCCGAAATCCAGCGCATCGTCGACAAATACGGCATTTTGCTGATCACTGACGAGGTGATTTGCGCCTTTGGGCGCCTGGGCCATTGGTTTGCCTACGAGAAGTTTGGTATCAAACCCGACCTGGTGACCTTTGCCAAGGCCGTGACCAGCGGTTACGTGCCCTTGGGCGGTGTGCTGGTGGGCGACCGCGTGGCCCAGGTGTTGATCGAAAAAGGCGGTGAATTCAACCACGGCTACACCTACAGCGGCCACCCGGCGGCCTGTGCGGTGGCCTTGGCCAACCTCGCCATCATGGAACGCGAAGATTTGCCGGGCCGCGTCAAAAACGACATTGGCCCCTACTTGGCCCGGCGCTACGCCGAATTGAACGACCACCCCCTGGTGGGCCACGCCGAGACCTGTGGTTTTGTGGCGGGGCTGGTGCTGGTCAAGAACAAGGCCACCGGCGAACGTTTCGACGCCGATCTGGGGGTTGGCATGATTTGCCGGGGCCACTGCTTCCGCAACGGCTTGATCATGCGCGCCGTAGGCGACCGCATGATCATTGCCCCCCCGCTGGTGATGACGCACGCGCAAATCGACGAGATGATGGACCTGATCCGCTTGGCGCTGGACAAAACCTGGGCCGAGTTGCAGGCGCGCGGCATCGTTTGATCCAACCTGCAGGTTTTGTTCAATCCAGCTCGTAAACCGACACCCGTGCTGCCACGGCAATGGTGTTGAGGCGGCACAC
>JBDKEX010000234.1:0-7847 GCA_039798985.1 Pseudomonadota bacterium
ATTTGAAACCGCTTTTAAAAGGAGCTTGAAATGACTGTTGAACGTTACATCCGCGTGATGGCTGGTTTTTTTGTGATGCTGTCGCTGGCATTGGGCGTGGAAATCAGCCCCCTGTTTGTGAGCCACTGGTTCTTGGCGTTCACGGCGTTTGTTGGCTTTAACCTGTTTCAATCCGGCTTTACCGGGTTTTGCCCCCCGGGCATTTTGCTCAAGAAACTTGGGGTTCCGGAGGGGCAGGGCGGCTCCTGCAGCACGGGCAAGTGCTGTTGAATTGACCAGTGCAGGGGCAGTGCCGCACAAGCTGCACCCGCGGCCGGCGCTGCCCTGTCAGGCTTTTTTGCCACTCACCATCAAAATGCCTACCGCCACGCCCAGCAAGGCCAGCACCAGCTGCGCCGTCAGCGGTTCACCCAACAAACTCACGCCAAACAGCAAGGCAAACACCGGCGTCAAAAACACAAACGACGACATCAGTGTTGCTGGGTAGCGGCGCAGCAGCCACATCCAGGTCAGGTAACTGGCAAACGCGCCCACCACGGTTTGCAAGCCCAGCGAAGTCCAGCCCCAGGTGGAGTAGGAAAAGCCCCAGGTTTCACCCAGGGCCCAAGACAAAACAGGCGCCACCAAGGCCGTCACGGCCACTTGGTAAAACAAGGTTTTTTCGGGGCTGACCGAGGCCAGCTTGCTGGTCCGTATGACCAAGGTGGTCAACCCCCACATAACACCTCCGGCCAGCGCCATGGCGTCGCCCAGCAGCTGCGTGGACGACGAATGCCCGAAACTCTCGCTGAACGCCACGACCACCGCGCAAAACGCAATGCACAGGCCCACCCATTGCACGCCGCGCAGCCTCTCGGTGGCCACAAAACGGGGCAACAGCAACGCCACCACAAAGGGCGATGTGTACAAAAACACCGTCATGCGCGAAGCGGTTGTGTAACGCAGGCCCAGGTAAATACAAACAAATTCCCCGGCAAACAGCAGGCCCGCCGTCACGCCGGGGCGCAAGGTGCCGTCTCGCGCAAACAGTGGCACGCCCCGAGCCACACACCACCCCAAAAGCAACAAGGTGGCCCCCGCAAAGCGCAAGCTGGCCTGCCACAGGGGCGGCACTTCGCCCACGGTCGATTTGATCAGGATTTGCTGGAACCCCCAAAACGCACAACACACCACCAGCAAGCCCACCGCCAAACGGTCGAGCTGATTTTTGCGCTGCGGCACCTGCGTCATGGCCTGTAAAGCGAAGCGGTGAATATCAGAGTGGGTGCTCGGTAAAAAACCGGCCCCCATGGAACAACAAAGGCGACGCCTGGGCCCGCCAGCCGCAACGCTCGACTTCGCCCACCAAAATAACGTGGTCGCCTTCCCAGTAGCGGCTGCGGTTGCGGCATTCAAATACCGCCGCTGCACCCTCGAGCAAAGGCACGCCACCTGACCCCTCCACAAAACCCAGGCCCGACCACCGGTCGGCGTCTTTGGAGGCAAAACGCTCAGCCAACTCACGCTGTTCCACGCCCAAAACATGAATCGCGTAATGCGACGCCTGCTCAAACACCGGCATGGACCGCGCATGGCGCGACAAACTCCACAGCACCAAAGGGGGCGCCAGCGACACCGAGTTGAAAGAGTTGACCGTGAGCCCCACAGGAGTACCATCGGCACTGCGGGCCGTGACGATGGTGACGCCGGTGGCAAACATGCCAAGGGCCGATCGGAACAATGAAGGTTCTGGCGTGAGCAAGGCCAGTTCGGCGGGATTGGGGCTGGCCACGGGCAAGTTGTTTGGAACGCGAAGCAGGCATTATTACCAATCACCCCTGAGCCAACGGAGCCGAGGGATTTTCTTTTGCGAAAACGTCCAAAAAACCGGCCATTGTTCGCTTAATATCCACATAAACTTTGAGGTTTATTCTTTCAGAGTGATATTGATACACAAGAACAACCCGGATCAGGAGAGACCCATGCGCAAGTTTCAACACCCGTGGACCGTGGCCTTTTGGCTTGTGTGCGCCAGTTTCTGTTCAACTGCGGCACAAGCGCAACTGGCCCAACCCAAAGGCCCGGTGGTACTGACTGTCTCTGGAAAAATCACCCAAACCAACCAAGGCAACACCGCCGTGTTTGATTTGGACATGCTCGAGAACCTGCAGCAGCGCACCACCCGCACGTCCACCCCCTGGCACACAGGCGTGGTTGAGTTCAAAGGCCCGCTGGGCACGGCCTTGCTAAAAGCCGTGGGGGCCCAAGGAACCCAACTCGTCGTGGCGGCCCTGAACGATTACAAATCCAGGGTACCCGTGAATGACTTGAGCAAACACGATGTCATTTTCGCCACCCAAATCGATGGAAAACCCATTCCTTTGCGCAACAAGGGGCCCCTGTTCTTGATGTACCCCTTTGATGAGCAACCCGAACTCAAAACCGAAATGTATTTCAACCGCTCGGTTTGGCAGATCAAATCCGTGGTCGTGGAGTGAGCGGCGGTTCCAGCATGAGCGCCCCGCTTTCAGACAAGTCCAAGCACGTCTTGGCACGTCCAGGCGTTCGCAGGCATTGGGGTGGTTGGGTGCGTGTGGGGTTTGTGGTGTTGCCACTGATCTCGACCCTGCTGGTGGTTGCGGCCCTGTATTTGCTGGTGGTGTTGCAAAACATGGCGAACAGCACCCTGCAAGCGGTGCACGACAACGGCCAATGGGCTGCATTTCAGATCGAGCGCGAAAACAGCCGGTTCTTCTACACCCTCACACGGCATGCCAACAACGAAGCGGGCAGCGCCAACCAGCCTCCCCCCAGCTGGGCCGATGTGCAAATCCGGTTTGACATTCTCTACAGCCGCATGGTCAGCCTGGAGAGCTCGCCCATAAACAGCTTCAGCGGCGAAAGCAACTTGGTAGAACAGAACGCCCAGAAAATAAACCGCTTGATCGCCGAGATGGACGCCATCATGCAATTGGGGCGGGGCCCGGTGCTTGAGCGCATGGAGGTGATGCAACGCCTGTCGGAGCAACTGCGCACCTTGGCCGAGAACATGCTGCTCGAGATTGTGGAGTACCGTGGCGAACACATTACCGAGGTGCGGCAACGCCAACTCAGCATTTACCGCCAAATCACCTTTTTGGTGCTGTTGCTGACCGGCGCCGTTGCAGCGTTTGTGGCCTTGCTGTTACGGCAAATGACCACGGTGCAACGCGCTTACAAAAGGGTGGACGAGCTGGCGGCGCAGCTGCAAGCCAGCGCCCGTTTCGCCGAAGACGCTTCGCGCAGCAAAAGCCAGTTTTTGGCCAACATGAGCCACGAAATTCGCACCCCGATGAACGCGATTTTGGGCATGCTGCAATTGCTGCAAGGCACCGGGCTCAAAGAACGGCAGGCGGATTACGTCAACAAAGCGGGCAGTGCTGCCCGGTCGTTGCTGGGCATTCTCAACGACATTCTGGACTTTTCAAAAGTAGAGGCCGACAAACTGGTGCTGGACCCGCAGCCTTTTTCCTTGAACCAGGTGCTGCGGGAATTGAGCACTATCATGTCAAACAACCTGGGCAAAAAACGCCTGGAGTTGCTGTTCGATATCGACCCCGCGGTGCCGCGCGTCCTGGTCGGCGATGCTTTGCGCCTCAAGCAGGTGCTCATCAATTTGGCGGGCAACGCCATCAAATTCACCCCACAAGGGGAGGTGCGCCTGAGTGTGAAATTGCTTTCATCCACCCAAAACACCGCCCGGCTTGGTTTTGGGGTGTCTGACACGGGCATTGGCATTTCGGCCGAACAGCAGGCACGGATATTTGATGGATTTTCCCAAGCCGAAGCCTCCACCTCGCGCCGCTATGGGGGCACAGGCCTTGGCTTGGCCATCAGCCGCAGGTTGGTGGGCCTGATGGGCGGCGAGCTCAAGCTCGAAAGCCAGCCTGGTTTGGGCAGCCGTTTTGCCTTCACGTTGGAGCTGCCCGTTCCTGCCAAAAAAGGGGCGGACGCAGAACAAGAACACCCCAGTTTGTCGGCCATGCATGTGCTGGTGGTGGCACACGCGCAAGGCACCCGCGAACTGCTGGCGCGCATGGCCACAGAACTGGGTTGGGTGGTAGAAACCACCACCAACGGCGAAACCGCCCTGGCCCGTTTGGCCGACTGGAAAACCCGCCAAGAACCCTGCGACATTGTGTTGGTGGATTGGCTGCTGCCCGACCTGGACGGATGGACCACCGCCCAAAGGGTGCGTGCAACCGGCTACCCGCTGGTGGTGATGGTGACGTCCAATCCGCAAGAGATGCTGGAAGGCCGCAGCGCCGAAGAAGTGGCCGAAACCGGCAGTTTCTTGGTCAAGCCATTTACCCGAAGCATGGTGTTCGAAACCATCATGGCCAGACGCAACGAATTGCGAAGCGGCCAGAACGAGACCGAAAACGCCACCACAGCAAACCAAAACAAGCCCCTGTATGGGCTGCGGCTGTTGGTGGTCGAGGACAACCCCATCAATCAACAGGTTGCCCAAGAACTGCTGAGCGACGCGGGGGCCCGCGTCAGCCTGGCAGAAAACGGCAACGAAGGCGTGCAAGCCGTGCGCGACGCGCTGGAGCCTTTTGACTTGGTGCTGATGGACATGCAAATGCCAGTGATGGACGGCCTGCAAGCCACGCGCGCCATACGAAAAGAGCTGGGGCAATCCACCTTGCCGATTGTGGCCATGACAGCCAACGCCATGCCAGCCGATCGCGAAGCCTGTTTTGCTGCCGGCATGAATGACCATGTGGGCAAACCGTTCGACATCACCGAACTGGTGTCGCTGATTGCACGTTATTGCGCCCACCGCCTCGCCTCCATCGGGCCCGCGCCAGCGTCGGTTGCAAACGGGGGCAGCAAGCGCAACAAACCCGATTTGTTTGCGCGCGCGCTCGAACTCGACACACCAAACAACACCCCTCTCCAAATCAACGAAGCCTTGACCCGGCTGGGGGGTGACCTGGCGCTGTACACCAAAATTCTGCAAGGCTATTTGCGCGACGCACCGCGTATGATGGATCGCATTCACAAAGCCCTGCAAACCGCGAGTGAACCGCAAGCGACCGCAGAAGCCCAGCAAACGGCCCTGCACGCGGCCGCGCAAGAATTGCACGGGCTCAAGGGTTTGTCGGCCACAGTGGGCGCCACACTTTATGCGCAGACCGTGGCGCAGGTGGAACAGCGGGTTAAAGCGGTGAATCCACCCTCAGGAACGCTGCAAAACCGGGAAAACGACTACCAGCTGCTGGAGCACGGCTTTGAACGCGTGCTGCAAGCCGCCACCCAAATGCTGGCCAACCAAGCGGTAAACCTGGGCACAGAACCCATCGTCCAACAAGCGTTGAACACAGAACTGGTCAGCCAAGACCTGCAACACCTGCAGCAATTGCTCTTGAACGCCGACATGGCCTCGCTGGATTGGTACGAGCATGTGTTGAAAACCCACGGCGCGGCAGCGCACGCGCTGCTGGAAGAGCTGGATGCCCCCATGGACACCCTGGACTTTGCGGCCGCGAGCCACGCCGTGGCCCAGGTTCTGGACCGCTTGGGTGGTGCACCCAAGGGCCGGGAGCCGGCCTAAGCCGCTGGCTCAAGGGGCTGTGTAGGTGGCCACTTGATCGCGGCCCTCGGACTTGGCCTTGTACATAGCACGATCGGCCATCAGCAGCAGGGCGTCGGGGTCTGAATCCGTGCCTGGCACTTCGGCCACCACACCCGCACTCACCGTGACGAAACCTGCTGGGCTGTCAATGTGGGGCAGCTGCATGGCGCGCAGGCGATTGACCACTTTCTGCGCCAATTGCTCGGCCGACGCCAAGTCGGTGTCGGGCAACAACATGACCAACTCTTCACCCCCGTAGCGGCAAGCCACGTCGCGGGGTCGCTTGGCAACCGAGTTGATCACCTCGGCCACAGTGCGCAGGCACTCGTCACCGCGCTGGTGGCCATAGACATCGTTGTACAGCTTGAAGTGGTCCACGTCGAGCATGACCAGCGCGATCGACTGCCGTTGCCGCTGCGCATTGCGCCATTCCCGCGCAAGCATGGCATCAAAATGCCGCCGGTTTCCAATGCGGGTCAGGGCGTCAATATGCGCCATGCCATGCAAGCGTTGCGCGGTGGCACGCAGCAAATGTTCACGGTCCACCGCGGGCGTCACGTCTGTGATTTGGACCAACACGTACCGTTGGCCCACCTCGCGCGCCACGGCACCGCTCATGGGCACAATTTGAATAGACTGTTTGAGCAAACGGGCCGTTTCCAGTTTGCCAACAGGCGTGTACAAAGGCAGCGGCGAACGGTGCAGGGTTTCAGACAACACCGACGCTAACCCGGTTCTGAGCGCATTGCGTATGGCCAGCTCGAGGTGGCTGCCCACCAGACCCGGAAACGCATGGACCAAGGGCTGGTCGATCAGTTCATCGGCTTTGAGCCTGGAACGAAGCAGCAACCAGTCGTTGGCCACCACCACGCGGAGGTTTTCGTCCAACACCAGCAAGCCGGCTTGCACACTGCCCAGCACCCAAGCCATCCAGGGCGGATGCATTTCTTGCAGCGATGCCAATTTGCCCCATTTCATGAGTTTTGTACCCCAAGGCCGTCTATGAACCGGGAAACTTTCTGTTCAAGCACGCCGCTGGAATTCATGTCCAACAAAAAGGCCAGTTGCCCCTGGATTTGGCGCGCAGCTATCTCGAAGCGAATTTGCACACTCAAAATAGGTTCAGCGGCCTCCTGGCCCAGCAACACGTCAGAGGCCACGCCCAACTCCACCAGGGGCAGGCTGCCTTCAAATTCAATGCATAAGCAATCTGCCACACTGGCCACCACCGAATTGAGCAAGATGTTGCCAATTTCTGCCAACGCTTCTTGCTCCATCTCGCCGAGCTGCTCCAGTGGCACTTCTTCGCCCACCATGATTTGCACCAGCAACAAACTCTGATCCGCCGGGAACATGAGCACGGCGTCGGTGATGACTTCGCCAGAAAAGGCCTGCCGCACCGCGCTGATGCGTTGATCGGGCCCGCAACCCAGTTGGCGCACCACTTCTATTTTGGACAGCAGTTGCACATGGGGCACGCTCAACAACACCGCTTCACCGGCGAGCTGGCTCAATGCGTTGGCCGCGTGGCCCACGCCCATGTTGAACACCTCAGACAACGCGTCGAGCTCGAGTTCGTTGAGCTTCATACCCCATCCCGGAAAAAATGAACCGCTTCCTCAATCACCGATTCGGTCACGGGTTTTGCCAAAAAACGCACGCCCAACTGCGCAGCTCGTTCACGGCTGCTTTCCTGGATATTGGCCGTCAGCATGGTGATCTTGGCTGCGGGCAGCAGTTTGTGGAGCTGTTCGGCGGCGTCGTAGCCGTTGATGCCGGGCATGGTGACGTCCATGGTGATGTAGTCGGGTTCGATTTGGGCCGCCATTTCAACGGCCTCATTGCCCGTAGCCGCTTCAAAAATCGCCCACTCTGGGCACAAAGCCGCAATCTTGTTTCTGATGATGATGCGCGAAACGCGGCTGTCATCAACCACCAACAAACGCTTGCCCATACCACTTCCTTTTCTGTTCTGTTTTTTCGCGGCTTTTATAAGGCCGGTGTTGGATTGTCTCGCAATTCAAAGGGTCAAGGCATTGGCCTCTAAAACACGGCTGTTGCTGCGGCGGACCGCGCAAACAAGCCCCCTCAAAAATTGCGAAAAACAACAATGACGCAGCAAATTGCACCACAAATTGGAAGCAATTGCTATTTTTTATGAAATGGTGACCGAATATTGCGGATCAAATGATTGTTGTTCGCCTTTGCTTTGGTAGCCCAAGGGGTTGGCCACAACGCGGCAAGGCCC
>JBDKEX010000235.1:0-3061 GCA_039798985.1 Pseudomonadota bacterium
ACCATGATCCAGAGCATCAGGCTTTCGATCGAGTCGGTACGGCTGGACAAGCGAGCGGCCACCGCCGATGTGGCGTAACACCCCGCTGCCCCCAACACGGCCAAGCCGTGCCAGCCCAGAAAACCTTGGGTGCTGGGCCTCAACGCCACCACCACGCCGAGCAAACCGACACCGATGGCCCACCAATGGCTTTTGGGCACCTGTTCTTGCAGTGCAGGAATAGAAAGCACCGCGATCAGCAGGGGCGCCACAAAAAACAGGGTGTAAGCATTGGCCAATGGCAGGCCCTGCAGCCCATAAGTGAACAGCGCCAACATGCCGATTGACAACAGCCCGCGCAATCCGTGCAGGCCCCAGCGTTGGCTGCCCAAACGGCGCCAGCTCCTGCGCCAAGCCACAAAGGCAAGCACCATTGGCAACGCCACCCAGCCGCGCAAGGCGGCCACTTGCAAGGCCGGGTAGTGCAAAGACAGCACTTTGAGTGCCATGTCCATGACCGAAAAAAACGCCACCGCAATCAACATGGCCACAATGCTGCGCAGGTTGCCACCGGCAGGCAGCCATGTGCGGCTGCGGCGGGTTCGGTCGGTTGAAGTGTGGCTGGGCATGCGGTGATTGTCCGCCCATAATCCGGCCATGGCTCGTCCCAAATCTGCTACCCATGAATTGAAGCGCGACGAAATTTTGGACGTTGCTGCCCAAAGTTTTGCGCGCCAAAGTTACCCGGCCACCAGCATGAATGACATTGCTGCTGCCTGCAACGCCAGCAAGGCACGCCTGTACCACTACTACGGCAGCAAAGACGCGATTTTGTTTGACCTGCTGGACCGGTACACCCAACGCCTGCTGGGTTTGATCGGCGAGGCCGAGGCCCGCGCCCAACGCAAAAATCTGGATGACCGGGCCGCCCTTCACGAGCTGGTACGCGCCTTTTTGAAAGAGTACGAGCATTCGGCGACGAGGCACATATCGTTGCTCAACGACGTCAAATTTTTGCCGGAGGCGGAGCGCGAGTCTGTGCTGGACCGGCAGCGAAACGTGGTGGCAGCCATGACGCGTTTTTTGGTTCGCGCCTACCCGCAGCGTGTAGAGGCGCACAACCAAACCGCCGTGACCATGATGTTGTTTGGCATGATCAATTGGACCTTCACTTGGTTGCGGCCCGGTGGACCCATGAGCTACAGCGCCTTTGCAGACGAGGTGATAGGGATGCTTGAGCGAGGGTTGAAAATTTAATAATGTGAAATTGATTTCGTTTAGGTAAAATTCCAGACTTCAACGGAGAATCTAATGAGCAAAGCTTTCGCCAGTCAAGCCGATTTGGAAGAAAAAAAGATCACCTTCGAACAGCTCAGTGCGCATTGCTGGGCCTACACCGCCGAAGGCGATCCCAATTCGGGTGTCATCATCGGCGACAAGTACATCATGGTCAGCGACGCCACGGCCACTCCGTCCATGGCCCGAGACTTGATCGCAAAAATCCGCACCGTGTCGGACAAGCCGATCAAGTACGTGTTGTTGACCCACTACCACGCCGTGCGGGTGCTGGGCGCCAGCGCCTACCTGGCGGAAGGTGCCACCGAAGTCATTGCAAGCCGTGGCACTTATGAGTTGATTGTTGAGCGTGGCGCTCAAGACATGAAAAGTGAGATGGAGCGCTTTCCGCGCTTGTTCCGCGGTGCCGACAGCATTCCGGGCTTGACCTGGCCCACCCTGGTGGTGGGCGATGGCACCCCAGGCCGCCAAGGTTCGCTCGAAATCGACCTGGGCGGTGTAAAGGTGCAAATTTGGCACCCGGGCGCTGGCCACACCCGTGGCGACACCATTGCCTGGGTGGAGTCCGAGAAGGTGCTGTTCAGCGGAGACTTGGTGGAGTACGAGGCCGGCGTTTACACCGGCGACGCCCAACTGGAAGAATGGCCCGCGACGCTGGAAGCCTTGCGTGCGCTGAAAGCCGAATTCATTGTGCCAGGCCGTGGCGAGGCCATGAAAGGCAACGACAACGTGAACAAGGCCTTGGACTACACACAAGGCTGGGTCAGCACCTTGTTTCAGGCGGGCAAAGAGGCCGTGGCCGGCAATATGGACCTGAAGGCGGCCATGGCCCACACCCGCAAGAGCATGGACCCGGTGTTTGGCCACGTGTTTATTTACGAGCACTGCTTGCCGTTTGATGTGACCCGCGCTTACGACGAGGCCAGCGGCATCAAAAACCCACGCATCTGGACCGCAGAGCGTGACCAGGAGATGTGGCAGGCCTTGCAGTCGTGAGGCACGAAGGGGCGTGATGGAGCCCCTGACGCAGCCAGCCGTTGCAGCGTGAGGAGCTGCAGCGGCTTTTTTACATGTTGCGCCGGTATTGACCACCCACCTCGAACAGCGTGTGGGTGATTTGCCCCAAGCTGCAGCATCGAACGGCGTCCATCAACACCTCAAACACGTTGGTGTTGTCAATCACCGCTTGCTGCAGGCGCTTGAGTTGCTGGGGCGCTTTGTCAGCGTGGCGGGCATGGAAGGCCTGCAGACGCTTGAGCTGGCTTTGCTTTTCTTCCTCGGTCGAGCGGGCCAGCTCCAAGCTTTCCAACACCTCATCACCCTTGGGGTTGCGGAAGGTGTTGACCCCAATAATGGGGTACTCGCCCGTGTGCTTGAGCATCTCGTAGTGCATGGACTCGTCCTGAATCCGCCCGCGTTGGTAACCCGTTTCCATGGCGCCCAGCACGCCGCCGCGTTCCGCAATGCGCTCAAATTCGGCCAGCACCATTTCTTCTACCAACTCAGTCAGTTCGTCAATGATGAAAGCGCCCTGGTTCGGGTTTTCGTTCTTGGCCAGGCCCCATTCGCGGTTGATGATGAGCTGAATGGCCATTGCGCGGCGCACCGAGTCTTCGGTGGGCGTGGTGATGGCTTCGTCAAACGCGTTGGTGTGCAGGCTGTTGCAGTTGTCGTAGATCGCGATCAGCGCCTGCAGCGTGGTGCGGATGTCGTTGAACTGGATCTCCTGCGCGTGCAGGCTGCGGCCGCTGGTCTGGATGTGGTACTTCAGCTTCTGGCTGCGCTC
>JBDKEX010000236.1:0-5290 GCA_039798985.1 Pseudomonadota bacterium
GTTTTGCGCAGCAACTGCAACATGCCGTGAATGGCATTCATGGGGGTGCGTATTTCGTGGCTCATGTTGGCCAAAAAATGCCCCTTGGCCAGGGTGGCCGCCTGGGCGCGCTCGGCAGCGAGGCGGTAATTGTGCTCGGCGGCCGCTCGTTTTTCCGATTCAAGTTCGGCCACTTTGAGCGATTGCTGCAAATCCTGGATGAGGGTGGAGACCGGCAGCAACGTGACCCAGAAAACAAACAGGCTCAAAAACCACTGCGCCAGCGGAGAACCCGGAAAAAACCGGGGGGGCTCCCAACCGCTGTTTTGCAGCAGCACGAACACCAACCATGCCGCCAGGTAGCTGATGCCGTACCACATGGCGGCGCGGCTTGAAACCACCACCGCCAAAATGAGCGCAACCGAGGCCAACATGCCGGTGAAGATGCCGGGCAAACCCAAAAACACCAGGGCACCCACCAAGAACCAGATAACGGTGGCAAACAACTGGATGGACAATTTGAACCGGCCCCGCCCTGCCAGATGACGGCAATACAGCGTGAAGCACAGCAACACCAGGCCCAGCGCGGCAGCAGGGCCTTGGCGTGCAAACACAAATGGCACGCCCACCAGCAAGATGGCGGCCGCCATGACCAGCACCGAGTCGTAGTACTTGAACAGCAAACGCTGTTGAGACGCCACCCGCCCGTGATCGCCCCTGCCACCGTCGGGTAGTGAATTCATTGTTTCAGGGAAGGGCTGGCCACAATAGGTTGGGTATTGGTTCCATTCTTACCCGAAATCAAGGAACAAGAAATACCCAGAAACCTGGGGGTTTCAACCGGCCATGGCCTGTTCCAAACACCGGCAGTTACTTGATCCAGAGCCGAATGGCGTCCCAGGCCCGGCCAAACACGCCGGTTTCTTCCACGGTTTCCAGCACTTGCAACGGCACTTCAGCGACGACATCGCCATTGCCGGACCGAACTCGCAGTTGCCCGACGAGCTCGCCCTTGTTCAAGGGGGCCACCAAGGGGTCGTTTCGAACGATTTCAGTCTTGAGTTTGGCGCCTTCGCCCGCCGAAACGCTGACCACAATACCTTGGGGCAAGCCGAGCTTTACTTCGTTGGACTTGCCTTTCCAGACCGGTGGCGTGGCCGCCGCCTGGCCCGGAGCGAACAAACGCACGGATTCGTAAGCGGTGTACCCCCAGTTGAGCAACTTTTGGCTCTCGGCTGCACGGGCGTTTTCGCTGGCAGCCCCCAGCATCACGCTGATCAAGCGGCGCTGGCCGGCCTGGCCCTGCCCAAGCGCTGGAAAGTCGCGCCGGGCGGTGGCCACCAGACAGTAGCCCGCTGCGTCGGTGTGGCCGGTTTTCAAACCGTCAACCGTGGGGTCGCGAAAGAGCAGCAGGTTGCGGTTGGTGTCGTTGGTGACTGGGGTGCCGGGGTAGCGGTAACGCTGGATGGCGTAGTAGGGCACGTATTGCGGGAAGTCCTGCATCAGCCGGGTGGCCAACACGGACAGATCGCGTGCGGTGGTGGTGTGGCCGGGTGCGGTCAGGCCTTCGGGGTTTTTGAAACCGGTTTTGCTCATGCCCAGGGCTTTGGCCTGCTGGTTCATCAGCTCCACAAATCGCTCAACCGTGCCCGCCACGCCTTCGGCCAGCGCCACGGTGGCGTCGTTGCCCGACTGAACAATCATGCCTTTTAGCAAGTCCTCCACGGGCACTTGCATTTTGGGATCGATGAACATGCGAGAGCCGGGCATTTTCCAGGCGCGCTCGCTGACACCGAGTTTTTGATCGAGCGCGATTTTCTTGGTTTTGAGCGCGTCAAACACCAGGTAGGCGGTCATCAACTTGGTCAACGAGGCCGGCTCAACCGGGGTGTCGGCGGCTTTGGCTGCCAGCACCTGGTTGCTGGTCACGTCCAGCAGCAGGTAAGAGCGGGCCGCAATTTCGGGCGGTTGCGGGGTTTGGGCCCCAGCAGAGAATGACAGGCACAAGGCCCATGAGGCAGCCAATGCTGCGGCCCAGGGACGGGCGATCGTAAGGTTCAACACGTGGGTTCCTTGAGGAGGGGTCGGGTACCAGAGGCGGTCTGGACGCGATGAAGATCAGCCGCCCAGATGGCGAACGGCGAGTTGTTTGAGCACCGGCAGCTGGCCGTGGAAAAAGTGTTCCACGCCCGGAATGACGGTCACGGGCAAGGTTTGGGGGCGTGCCCAGTCGAGCACCGCATTCAAGGGAACGGTGTCGTCTTGTTCGCCATGAACCACCAAGGTGCGAGGGTGCAAATCGGCGGGCAAAGGCGGTACCTGGAAACGGCTGGCGGCTGTGCCCACCAAAATGGCTGTTTGGGGCGAACGCTGGGCGGCGTGCAGACGCACCATGGCCTGGCAGGTCACGAAGGCCCCGAACGAAAAGCCCGCCAACGCCAGCGGGCCGGTTGCCGCCTGCGCTTCAATCACCGCCAAAAGGTCGTCGGTTTCGCCGACACCGTTGTCGTGCAAGCCTTGGCTTTGGCCCACGCCCCGAAAATTGAAACGCACCGCCGTCCAGCCGCACTGAACAAAGGCGCGGGCCAGTGTTTGCACGACTTTGTTGTGCAGGGTGCCGCCAAACAAGGGGTGGGGGTGCGCAATGACTGCCGTGCCCACAGGCGCCACAGCCGGGCGGTCTATGGCCAGCTCTACCCGCCCTGCAGGCCCGGTCAACAACAAGGTTTCGGTGTGTGCGTTCACGTGCGTGCAGCCAAAAAAGTCAACGTCCTATGTTGGGCGGCACCAGCAGGCGTTCAACCACCTGGCCGTCGCGCAGATGGGAGGTCACGATTTCATCGACATCGGACTCATCTACAAAGGTGTACCAGACGGCCTCTGGGTAGACCACGGCCACGGGCCCGCCCGCGCAGCGGTCCAGGCACCCGGCTTTGTTGACGCGAACTTGGCCAGGACCGGCCAAGCCGAGGGTTTTGACCTGGGCTTTGCAGTGGTCAAAAGCGGCCTGGGCACGAAAATCGGCGCAGCAGGCTTCGCCATTGGAGCGCTGGTTGAGACAGAAAAAAATGTGCCGCTTGTAATAAGACGGCGCGTCGGCGGGGGTGGATTCACTCATGCAGCAGAATTGTAGTGGCCCGACGAGCGGCGCAACGCAAGCCGCAACGCCACCCACAGCGCCGCGTAAGGCCACAGCCACCCCACCCACTGCGACAAACCATGGAAGCGGATAAAGCGCCCTTGCTCCCAGGTCTCCAAGGACTGCGCGAAGTACGCGCTTTCGCTGGACTGGTTGAGCAAGACCAAAGCCCACGTGAGCGACATGAGCAACAACACCGCGCACGCCCGGTGTGACCAAGCAAGCGCCCAAAAAGCCATGCCAGCGGCCACAACCATGCCCAGCCACACCGGGCCGGCCAACCAGCCCCACATGTGCTCGGGGCCGTAGGTCAAAATAGCAGAAATGGCCATCACCATAGGTGCCAGCACCGCCCAGAACAGCGCGAAAACAAGCCGGTGCGCAACGCCGCGCAACAGGGCGTAACCCAACAACAGCGGCGCCCCCAGGCACAGGGCCACCACCACGGCTTCGGCCAAAGGGCTCAGCAGGTTCACAGGCGCACTGGCCGGCAACCAGGCTTCAAAAGGCGTGCCTTCGAGCAGCTGGGGCAAAGCGGCCTCCACCCGCCACCACACTTGCCCCAACCCAAACGGAATGGGCGTGGGGTACAGCACCGCCCAAGGCCACAACACCAACACCAAAAAGCCCCCCGCGGTGTCGGACACCAGGCAGCGTTCGCGAAAATGGTTCCAGGGTGCCAGCATTCGCCAGCGCGACAAAACGACGACCAAGACAACGCCACAAAAGGCGCCCAGTACATTCAAAAGCGCGTCGACCTGCGAAGGCACACGCATGGGCAAAAAGTTCTGCACCGCCTCCATGACCAGGGACAGCGCTGCAGGCAAACCCACACCCACCGGCCAGACCCAGCGGCGCAGCCCCAAGCGAACCATGGTCAACGCCCACAAGAACCCCAAGGGCAGGTAGCCCAGCAGGTTGGAAACCACGTCAAAAGCGGTCCAGTACTGGGGCCAGGGCGCGGCCAAAAACGACCAGGGCGACATGCCCTGCGAGCGCCATTCGCTGAACGGGTACAAGCTGGCGTAAACCACCAGCCCCACCGCCCCAACGGCAAGGGGCAAGGCCAAGGTGCGGTGGCGGACGCGGTTCATACCCGGCCGTTCACGGCCATCAGAATGGCTTGACCACGACCAGCACCACCGCGATCACCATCAAGACCACCGGCACTTCATTGAACCAGCGAAACCACACATGGTTGCGCTGATTGGTGTTGGCTTCAAACTTGCGCAGCAGGCGGCCACAAGCGTGGTGGTAGCCCAGCAACAGCGCCACCACGGTCAATTTGGCATGCATCCAGCCGCTGCCGGGCCCGCGCCCTATGCCGTATACCCACCACAACCACAGGCCCAAAACCAAGGCGGGCACAGCCAAAATCGTCATGAAACGCATGAGTTTGCTGGCCATGAGCAACAAACGCGCACGTTCGGCTTCGCTGCCGGGGGGCACCATGGCCAAGTTCACGAAAATACGGGGCAAATAAAAAAGGCCCGCAAACCAGCTGGCCACGAAGACAATATGAAATGATTTGATCCACAACATGGCTGCAGTGTAGCCAAATGAGCCGCCCCGCAGCGGACAAGGAAGGAATAGACCAATGACCCCCTCCAGCGCCTGGAACCGCGTGACCGAAGAATGCATGGCCTTGGGCGAGTCGCCGTTTTGGCACCCGCAAGAAGAACGCCTGTACTGGGTCGACATTGGGCTCAAACGGGTGTGGCGGCTCCACGTGCCCAGCGACCACCTGGAACACTGGGACTTGACACAAGAAGCCGGCAGCATTGCTCCTGCCCGCAACGGGGGCTTGTTGTTGGCGCTGCGCGATGGCATTTACCTGGCCGCCACTTGGCATGACACGCCACAGAAGCTGGCGGACGCGCCGTACGACACCGCCCGTATCCGGTTCAACGACGGCAAATGCGACCCTTGGGGCCGTTTTTGGGTGGGCACCTATGTGGAGACCAAGGACAAGCCCGACGGCGCTTTGTACTGTTTGCACACCCACAACACCAAACACCCGGCGCTGGTGGAGGTGGCACGCGGCGTGATGGCCGCCAACGGACTGGCCTGGTCACCCGACAGCCGCAGCCTGTATTGGGCCGACACCGCCAACCACCAGGTGGACGTTTACCCGATGCTGGGCGGCGGCCATTGGCCTCCGCAAGTGGGCAC
>JBDKEX010000237.1:0-3658 GCA_039798985.1 Pseudomonadota bacterium
GGTTTCACGCCATTCTGGACCCAATACAGGTGCGTGGGCGTCGCCCTCAAACGCCTGGTGCAGGTGGGTGATGAGGGCGCGCTGTGCCAGGGGTTCGGCCAAGGTGTAAATTTGGGCGCCCCCTATGACCCACACTTCGGCTGGTTGCGGCTGCAATTGCGTGCAGTGGGCCAGGGCATCTTGCAAGGCAGCAAAGGGCAGGGCGCCTTGGGCTGCGAGTGCGGGGTGCAGCGTGAGGTCTCGGCTCAATACGATGTTGAGCCTGCCCGGCAGGGGCCGAAATTTTTGCGGCAACGACTCCCAGGTGTTGCGGCCCATGATCACAGGCCAACCCTGGGTGTGCCGCTTGAAATGGGCCAAGTCCTCAGGCAAATGCCAGGGCAGTGTGTTGTCGCGGCCAATGACTCCATTGGAGGCTTGTGCAAAAATCAGGTTCAAACGCATAGCCGGGAGGATAACCGCCTGCTTGGCGCAACCTCGCAACTGTTTTGAGAAATCTTGCCATGAGCCGTTTGTGTGAGCTGTTGAATGTGACCTGGCCCGTGATACAGGCACCCATGGCTGGCTCTCAGGGCAGTGGGCTGGCAATGGCGGTTTCACGCGCCGGAGGTTTGGGCTCTTTGCCGGCGGCCACCTTGGGCTTTGACAGTCTGACCGCAGAGCTGCAGCTTATGCAATCGCTGGCGGGCCTGCCGTACAACGTGAACTTCTTTTGCCACACACCACCTGTGGCGGACGCAGCCCGCGAGGCTCGCTGGAACGAAGCCTTGACACCGTTTTACGAACAAGCGGGTTTGCCGTCCCCCACAGCGCCCGCTTCGGCGGCCAGGGTGCCCTTCAATGGCGCTGCCTTGTCGGTGCTGGAGGCGTTTCGCCCCCCCGTGGTGAGCTTCCACTTTGGCTTGCCTTCTGCTGAAAGCGTGCAGCGCATCAAGGACTGGGGCGGCAAAATTCTGGCCACCGCCACCACTGTTGAGGAGGCGGTTTGGCTTGAGGCCGCAGGTGCCGATGCCGTGATTGCCCAGGGCTGGGAGGCCGGAGGCCACAGAGGCGTGTTTTTGACCGACGACTTGACCACCCAGATGGGCTTGTTTGCCTTGTTGCCCCAGGTGGTGCGGGCGGTGAAAGTGCCGGTGGTGGCTGCAGGTGGCATTGTCGATGCACAGGGTGTGCGGGCCGCGCGTGCCTTGGGTGCGGAGGGGGTTCAGGTGGGGACTGCGTATTTGTGGTGCCCCGAATCGCAGACCGCTCCGCTGCACCGGGCGGCTTTGAAGTCAGACCAGGCGCGGCACACGGCGGTGACCAATGTGTTCACTGGGCGCCCCGCGCGGGGCATGGTCAACCTTGCCATGCGCGCTTTGGGTGAGAACGGTTCCTGCATCTGTTCCAGTGCGCCGGCGTTTCCGTTGGCAGCAAGTGCCTGGGGGCCTCTTCGCTCGGCTGCTGAGGCCGCAGGGTCCAGCGATTTTTCGCCTCTCTGGGCTGGGCAGGGCGCGCCAGCTTGTGCACCGCGCGGTGCCGCGGAACTGACCCAATTGTTGGGCGAAGCCTGGGGCGTTTGACGGCGCTGGGGTCAGTCGTCCATCGAGGCGCTCCAGCGTTGGTTCCAGGCGTCGGGCTGGCCCAGGTCTTGCAGCTGCCTGCGGTCGCGCTTGGTGGGGCGCCCTTGGGTCAGGGCGTGGGCGGGTTCTGGGGCCAGGCGCCGTTGTTCCGAGGCGTGCTGCCGCGCCAACAAAGACGCGGCGGTTTCTTCGTACAGCAGCGCCGCTTGGGGCGCGGGGCCGCGCATTGCACTCAACCCCCGAACCGTCACGGTGCGCGTGTCGTGTCCAGCTCGAAATTCAATCTCATCGTTCTGGCGCACCTCGCGGGACGCTTTGGCCAGTTGCCCGTTTATCTTGACCCGGCCTTTGCCAATTTCGTCGGCAGCAAGGCTGCGTGTTTTGAAAAAGCGTGCGGCCCACAGCCATTTGTCCAAACGGTATTTGTCGGGCGACGAGTGCTCTGAATTCGACATGTCCTGCACTCAATGGGTTGCGCCCAATTCAATCGCCAGTGCCCGGCTGGATTGCAGGTCTGACTGAGAGAGAGGGGTACGCGTGGGCCAGCCGCCCAGGTGCTTTTCTGTCAGGTCGGCCAGGGCGTTTATCCAGGTCGGACTCGCGTTCAGGCAGGGTATGTAGTGAAAGGTTTGCCCGCCCGCGTGCAAAAAAGCTTCGCGCGCTTCTTGGTTGATTTCTTCCAGCGTTTCCAGGCAGTCGCTGGTGAAGCCGGGGCACACCACATCCACCCGTTTGGTGCCACTTTGGCCCAGTTGTATCAGACTGGGTTCGGTGTAGGGCTCCAGCCATTTGGCTTTGCCAAAACGCGACTGGAAAGTCACCATGTATTCAGTTTTATTCAGCCCCAGCGCCTCGGCCAGCAAGCGCCCTGTTTTGTGGCACTCGCAGTGGTAAGGGTCGCCCAGTTGCAGGGTGCGGGCGGGAACCCCGTGGAAGCTCATCACCAGCTTGTCTGGGCGGCCGTGTGTTTGCCAGTGGGTTTCTACGCTGGCTTTGAGTGCCTGGATGTAGCCGCTGTCGTCGTGGTAACGCTGAACAAAACGGAACTCTGGAATGTTTCGTGTCTTTTGGGCCCAACTGTAAACCGCGTCGCACACACTGGCGGTGGTGGTGCCGCTGTACTGCGGGTAGGCCGGCAGAACGAGGATGCGGGTGGCCCCTGCGGCTTTCAGTGCATCGAGCTGTGCCGCCATGGAGGGGTTGCCGTAGCGCATGGCGTAGCGCACCTCGACCGCGTGGCCCCTTTGACCCAATGTTTGCGCCAACCCCTGGGTCTGTCGTTCGGTCCAAACCTTGAGCGGCGAGCCTTCAGGGGTCCAAACAGTGGCGTATTTGGCTGCGGACTTTTTGGGGCGCAGGTTCAGAATAATGCCGTTGAGAATCAGCCACCACACCGCCTTGGGAATTTCCACCACGCGGTGGTCGCTCAGAAATTCTTTCAGGTAGCGTTTGAGCGCTGGGCCCGTGGGGGCGTCTGGGGTGCCCAGGTTGCAGAACAAAATGCCTGTCAAAGGAGGCTGTCCGTGTGCGTATGAGGGTTCTGTTTTAAAGGCCATGGGGTATTCTCGCTCAAGCTGCACGGTTTGCTCCGCGCATTGCCTAACACCCCTTGTGAACACTTGAAACTCCATCATGAGCCTGACGATTTACGGCATTGCCGCTTCCCGCGCCATCAGACCCCTGTGGGCCGCATGCGAATTGGCGGTGCCCTTCCAGCATGTGCCAACACCGTACCAGGGTGGGGCCACACGCACCGCAGATTTTTTGGCCATCAACCCCAATGGGCACATTCCGGTCTTGCTGGACGAGCGGGCCCAGGGTCCCGTGGTGGTTTGGGAGTCGATGGCGTGTGCTTTGTACCTGGCGCAGGAGCACGGGCTGCATGACGGAATCGACATTTCGCCGGCCGGTGCAGCAGAACAGGCAGAGGCATTGCGCTGGAGTTTTTGGACCCTGACCGAACTGGAAAAAGACGCGTTGACCGTGCTGGCCCACCGCCGAACCATGCCGGTGGAGCAGCGCAAACCTGAATTGGCCGAAGCCGCAGAGCGCCGTTTGCGCGTTCCATTGCGGGTGTTGGAACACCACTTGCAGCA
>JBDKEX010000238.1:0-3898 GCA_039798985.1 Pseudomonadota bacterium
TTCAATGTTGGCGCCAATGGACACATCAGCGTGTGCCAGGGAAGCGGCTGCCAGGGCGGCTGCGGCGGCAACCAGTTTCAAAGTGTTCTGCATGCAAATGCTCCAGTCAATGATGGTTTCAGTTTTCGATGATCCTTTTGCACGGAACGTATTAGCGGCTCGCGTCCAAAAGCAAACGTATTGCACCACCGATGCAATCGTTTGCGTTAAGGGAAAACCCTAGGCGCTGCTGTGTACCCATTACGAAACCGGCTTTTTTAGACAAAAAAGCAACACTTGCGCGGGGTGTGTTAAACATGAGATGAAACGTTTGCGGGTTTTAGCTCTTACCCCGGTGCGTAACCGGTGCGACAATGAACCCAACTCGCGCTGCACGCCTTTTTTGTGCGGCGTTGTAATGGAAAAAAATTCAGATGCTCGATCGAATCCAAGCCTCTTTGGACGCCCTGTCCCCGTCGGAGCAACGGGTGGGCAAACTGGCCATTGCCAACCCGCGGCAGTTTGTCAACATTCCCATCAGCGAAATTGCCGACCGAGCCCATGTGAGCAAACCCACGGTGGTGCGTTTTTGCAGAAGCATGGGTTACGACGGTTTGAGTGATTTCAAACTCAAACTGGCTGGCACGGTCAGCGAGGGCGTGCCATTCATACACCGCAGTGTGGACGCGGACGACAAAATCAACGACGTGTTGGTGAAGGTGATTGACAACAACGTGGCGGCGTTTTTGCGCTACCGCAACGACGCCTCAACCCATGCGCTTGAAAAAGCGGCGCACGCCCTGGAAAAGGCGTACCGCAACAACCACCGCATTGAGTTTTACGGGGTGGGCAACTCCGGCATCGTGGCGCAAGACGCGCAACACAAGTTTTTCCGGTTGGGTGTCAACTCGATTGCTTATGCCGATGGGCACATGCAGATCATGAGCGCCGGTTTGCGTGAGCCCGGCGACGTGGTGGTGGTGATTTCCAACTCGGGGCGCACCCGTGATTTGATGGACGCTGCCGACATTGCCCGCCGCCATGGCGCCACAGTGGTTGTGATCACGGCCAGTGGTTCGCCACTGGCTGCGGTGGGCCATGTGCATTTGGCAGCCGATCACCCAGAGGGTTATGACCGCTACAGCCCCATGACCTCACGCCTGCTTCACTTGATGATCATTGACGTGCTGGCCACCACTTTGGCGCTGCGCATTGGTGTAGAGAAGCTGCAACCCATGCTCAAAGACATGAAGTCCAATTTGCATGGGCGGCGTTACGCCTGATTTTGGGGCGGCAGCGCTGTTTCAGCAGCCGCTGCGGTGCTGATCTCCCGCCTTTACTTCTGGAATTTCAATGCCAGGATTTTGTCTGCCACACACAGGCCTTGCGGCTTGCCGCCTTCGATCGCAAATCGGTAGTGAATGCCAGCGTAAAGTCGTGAAAGTGCAGCTTCGTCAGCGGCGGCTTTAAAGCTCTTGAAGGTGCGCGGCCCCCAGCCGCGGTCGTTGTGGGTGTTGTCTGTAAAGGCTGTATTGGCGCCAAATTCTTGGCTCAAAATTTTGGCTGCTGAACTGCTCTGCACCGAGTGCCCTGAAGGGTAGTCGGGGAACGGCGGGGTGTCCAGCAAATTGGGCACCCAGTTGCTGTCAATGACCAGCTGTACATACGTCACGGGGCGTGTTACGTTCAAGGTGTATTTGGTGTGCCAAGCCGCAATAAAGGCATCCGACATGGCCATGTTCAGACGCGCGAAAACCACGGCAGCTCGGGCCAAATCAGCACGTTGTGCCTTGAGCACATCGTTCGCGATGTAAGCCCAGTGCCCGGCGGGTGTGGGCGTTTTGCTCGGGTCATCGGCCCAGTACAAAGCAAATTGCCGGTGCTCTTGCGTGGCGGCGTTGTGGATTTTGTAAACCTCTAACCCATCTTTGTAAAAAGCAGAGCCCACTTCTTCTGAATAGGGTGGAGGTGGAGGCGCAGGGCATTCGGCACCAGTGCGCAACACCATCGGTCTGTTTTGGCCCCAGTAAGGCAACAAGGCAGGCGCGAATTGGGGAGAGGTGGCAGTCCATTTGCCCGGTCCGCTCGGCGGCACGTAGTTGGCTTGATCACGGCGCAACCCGCCTGTGGGGTTGAAGCCGCCATCGGTGCGTGCCCATGTCCATATTGACATGCTCATCATTTTTCCGAAGGTTTCAGAGCGGTTGGTAATGTCTGCCGTGACCTTGCTGGGATCGAAATCGGTGCTGTACTTGAGCGCCATGCCGCGCTCGAGTGTGGAGATGCGAGCCTTGTTATCGGGGGTGGCGTTGTTGAACAACATACGTGTCATCGCGGCCAGCGCTGCATTGGCAACGGTGGGCCAGTGCAGGGGTTCGTCCGGTTGCGCCAAAGGCAAAGAACTGAGTTCATTGAGTTGCCCGGCCAGCGATTGGTAACCTGGCATGCCGGGCACCAGCGACTCGTACAAGGTCAAACCCAAATAGCCGAGCGCCCGAGCCGCAACGGGCGGTGAAAAGCCAGGCGTCTGTTGAATCAACTGAAGGTTCAAATAGAACCAGTCATAAACCACCCCCGAGCTGAAGGCTTGAGCGGGTTGGGCCATCAAAAGGGGGGTGTTGGGCGAGGGGGGCCGTGTTTGTGCGTGTGTGTTGCTTTGTGCACCCAGGCCAGCGAAGACCGCAAGGGCAAGCGCTATCTGGCTTAACTGGCGGTTTTTGGTCACTGTGGGAGAGGGCTCGCTGAGTTTCAGAGCTTTCGTCAAACGGCGCAGGGTGTTCAAAAAAGTCATGGTGCCTTCCAGGCTTGAACGCCGTTTTCGCGGGAGAGGGTGTAGAAGCCGTTCACAGCCACACTCTGCCACGGGCCCCAGTCGGCATGCGGCCACTGCACGCGCACTTTCACTTCGCTGGCGTCGCCCAGCCCAAAGTGCATCCAGCCCAAATGGCCACTGGCATGTCCGCCACCACTGGTGTGTTCCTGTCGGACCACTCGATCACCTAGGTCAATCTCGACCCAAGCACCAATAGCATCCCGGTTTCCGCCAGCTTGTTGCAAGCGCAGTTGCAGCCATTTTCCAATTGGAGCGGGCGCGGCCGCGGTACCGGCACCCACATTGCGCCACAACTGGGCTTTGTCCATGCGGTTCACAACCACCATATCCAGTAAACCGTCACCATTCAAGTCTGCCATCATGCCGCCGCGACCCCGTTTGAAACTGGCTACACCAGACAGATGGCCTGATTCATAAAAGCGCCCATCGGTTTGCTGCAGCAACAAATTGTTCGGGTCGAGTGTGGCGAAATCCGGCATGGTCGACACATTGCCTTTAACGATGAACAAGTCGGCGCGTCCGTCGTTGTTGGCGTCTGCAAATTGCGCGTGCCAAGCCGTGCTGGGGTAAATGTCGCCGCCAATGTATGGCCGGTGCGCTGTAATACCGCGCTTGTAGGCTTGGTCGAAATAGGTGGGGCGTTGGCCATCGCCTTCCAGTTTTTGGAACTTGTTGTCTGCCATGCTGGTGAGGAAATACTCCGGAAAACCATCGCCGTCGATGTCGTGGCTGGCAATGCCCATGCCCCAAATTTGCAGGCGCTTCCAACCTTCGGCTTCGGTATAGGCCTGTGCCGGTTGACCAGGGTTGACCCGCCAAAGTTGTTCTTGACCGCCTTTGTAATATTCGCGGTCGTTGCTGACCCGTAGGCTGGCTTGGCCGGAGCGGTTCCAGTCTGAGAACAACATGCTCAGAGCGCAGTAGCCAGGCGCCAGAAGTTCCGGGGCAGCAAACTTTTTGCCAGCAGGGTCGGGGCGCATCAGCATGGCTGGGGTGCAGGTGCCCCAAGGAAAATCAGGCCTGCTGCGGTCGTAGTAGCTGCCAACTGCAAGCGTGGGCCACGACTGATTTTTTTCCCACGTGGCC
>JBDKEX010000239.1:0-10984 GCA_039798985.1 Pseudomonadota bacterium
TTGTTGGCCCCGCCGTCCAGATTCACTTGCACACACAGCTGCAAATCGGGCAAGTGCGCTGGGCGTTGCTCGCTCAGGCGTTGTGCAACTTTGAGTCGGTCCACCGTGTGCACCCAGTCAAAATGTTCGGCCACGGGGCGGGTTTTGTTGCTTTGCAAAGGCCCAATGCAATGCCATTCCAGCCCCGTGCAACCCAAAGCCCGCAAAGCCAAAATCTTGTCCACCCCCTCTTGCACATAGTTCTCGCCAAAGGCCCTCTGCCCGGCCTGCCAGGCCGTGCGCACATCGTCGGCCAAAAAGGTTTTGGACACGGCCAACAAACGCACGGCGTCGGGCGCACGGCCGACCGCTCGACAGGCTTGCACCAATCGTTCGCGCACTTGCTGGAGATTGCCTTCAATCATTGACATAATGGGGCAGGACTTCTACAGGACTCGGGATGGATATCACTCAATTATTGGCTTTTGCCAACAAGAACAAAGCGTCTGACCTGCACCTCTCGGCCGGCCTGCCGCCCATGATACGGGTGCACGGCGATGTGAGGCGGATCAACGTGGAAGCACTGGACCACAAACAGGTGCTCGCCATGATCAGTGACATCATGAACGACGCCCAGCGCAAGGTTTACGAAGAAAAGCTGGAGGTGGACTTTTCTTTCGAAATCGAAGGGCTGGCGCGTTTTCGGGTCAACGCGTTCAACCAAAACCGGGGCGCGGCGGCGGTGTTCCGCACCATTCCATCCAAGATTCTCACGCTGGAGCAGCTCAACTGCCCCAAAATTTTTGCTGAACTCGCGCTCAAACCCCGCGGCTTGGTGCTGGTGACCGGGCCCACCGGCTCGGGCAAATCCACCACGCTGGCGGCCATGGTCAACTTCCTCAACGAGACCGAATACGGCCACATTCTCACGGTGGAAGACCCGATCGAATTCGTGCACGAGTCCAAAAAGTGCCTGATCAACCAGCGCGAGGTGGGCCCGATGACCCACAGCTTTGCGGCGGCCCTCAAGTCGGCCTTGCGCGAAGACCCGGACGCGATTTTGGTGGGGGAAATGCGCGACCTGGAAACCATACGCCTGGCCATGACGGCCGCCGAAACCGGCCACCTGGTGTTTGGTACCTTGCACACCAGCAGCGCAGCCAAGACGATTGACCGGATCATTGACGTGTTTCCGCCCGAGGAAAAAGAAATGGTGCGGGCTATGCTTTCGGAGTCGCTGGTGGGTGTGATTTCGCAAACCTTGTGCAAAACCTCCGACGGCAACGGCCGCGTGGCAGCGCACGAGATCATGCTAGGCACCCCTGCCATTCGCAACCTGATCCGCGAGGCCAAGGTGGCGCAAATGTATTCCGCCATTCAAACCGGCAACGGCTTTGGCATGCAAACGCTGGACCAAAGCCTCTCGGACTTGGTCAAGCGCAACCAAATCACCCCGGCCGAAGCGCGCAGCAAGGCCAAAATCCCCGACAACTTCCCGGGCTGACACACCCACAAGACGAGGAGCCCCACATGGAACGCGACCAAGCCAGCAATTTTGTCAACGACCTGCTCCGCCTGATGGTGGGGCGCAACGGCAGCGATTTGTTTTTGACAGCGGACTTTCCGCCCGCCATCAAGGTGGACGGCAAAATCACCAAGGTGTCGCCCCAGCCCCTCAGCGGCACCCACACCCAGGCGCTCGCCCGCGCCATCATGAACGACAAGCAGTCGGCCGAATTTGAGCGCACCAAAGAATGCAACTTTGCCATCGCGCCGGGCGGCATTGGGCGTTTCAGGGTCAATGCTTTTGTGCAAATGGGCAAAGTCGGGTTGGTGATGCGGACCATTCCCGCCAAAATCCCAACCATCGACGAGATGGCGCTGCCACAGGTGCTGAAAAACGTGGCCTTGCAAAAACGCGGCTTGTGCATTTTGGTGGGCGGCACCGGCTCGGGCAAATCCACCACCCTGGCGGCCATGGTGGACTGGCGCAACGAAAGCACCCACGACCACATCGTGACCGTGGAAGACCCGGTCGAATTCGTGCACCAGCACAAAAATTGCATCATCACCCAGCGCGAAGTGGGGCTGGACACCGACAACTGGGAAAACGCGCTCAAAAACTCGCTGCGCCAGGCCCCCAACGTGATTCTGATGGGCGAGATCCGCGACCGCGAAACCATGGAGCACGCGATTGCGTTCTCGGAAACCGGCCACCTGTGCATGGCCACCCTGCACGCCAACAGCGCCAACCAGGCCATGGAGCGCATCATCAACTTCTTCCCTGAAGAACGCCACGCCCAGCTGCTCAAAGACGTGTCGCTCAACCTCAAAGGCATGATCGCCCAGCGCCTGCTGCCGCGCCAAGACGGCAAAGGCCGGGTTGCTGCGGTGGAAGTGCTGCTCAACAGCGGCTTGATGGCGGACCTGATCATGAAGGGCGAAATTCAGGAAATCAAAGAAGTGATGAAGCGCAGCCGCGAAGCTGGCATGCAAACCTTCGACCAAGCGCTGTTTGACCTGTTCGAGGCCAACCAGATTTCCTACGAAGACGCCCTGCGCAACGCCGACTCGCAAAACGACCTCAAGCTCAACATCAAGCTCAACAGCCAGCGCGCCCGCACCACCGACCTGGCCGCTGGCACCGAACATCTGCAAATCGTCTGAACCATGCCCAGTTTGAACCCCAAAACCTACGCCGCTTCTAACCCACACCGGGTCGCCTTTTTGGGCCTCGGCGTGATGGGCTACCCCATGGCGGGCCATTTGGCTTTGGCAGGCCACAGCGTGACCGTTTACAACCGAAGCCCCGCCAAGGCCGAAGCGTTTGTGACCGAATTTGCGGCCCAAGGGGCTCGCAGCGCCCCCACACCTCGCGAAGCCGCAGCCAGCGCCGATTTGGTGTTTTGCTGTGTGGGCAACGACGACGACCTGCGCGCCGTGGTGCTGGGCACCGACGGTGCTTTGACCGGCATGGCCCCCAACGCGGTGCTGGTGGACCACACCACCGCCTCCGCCGAAGTGGCACGGGAGCTCTACGCAGCAGCACAGGCACGCCAATTGCATTTTGTGGACGCGCCCGTCTCGGGCGGGCAAGCCGGCGCGCAAAACGGCATGCTCACAGTGATGTGCGGGGGCGACGTGGCTGCATTTGAAAGGGCTCAGCCCGTGGCCATGGCGTTTTCACGTGCGTTCACGCTCATGGGGCCGAGCGGTGCCGGTCAACTCACCAAAATGGTGAACCAGATTTGCATTGCCGGGCTGGTGCAGGGCCTGAGCGAAGCCATCGCCTTTGGCCAAAAAGCCGGGCTCGACGTCAACCTGGTGCTCGATGTGATTGGCAAAGGCGCCGCACAAAGCTGGCAAATGGACAACCGTGGCAAAACCATGGTGGCCGACCAGTTCAATTTTGGATTTGCGGTGGACTGGATGCGCAAAGACTTAGGTCTGGTGATGGACGAAGCCAAACGCAACGGTGCGCGGCTGCCGGTGACCGCGCTGGTCGACCAGTTCTATGCCGACGTGCAGGCCATGGGCGGCCAGCGCTGGGACACCTCCAGCCTCATCAAGCGGCTGCGCTGAACCTGGCCTGCTCAGCGCTTGGCGTCACCGCCATCGCGCACCTGAGCAGGCGCATTTTCGGCCTGCAGCCGGCGCAAATCGTCTTCGCTGATGGTTTCAAACAAGCGCACCACCTGCCGCACGCCGTTGATGCTGCGGGCAATTTCGGTGGCCCGGTTGATTTCACGCGGGGTCAAGCGCCCCATCAGGTACACAATGCCTCGGTCAGTCACCACCTTGATGGCGTTGGCCGAGAGGTCTTGCGCGTCCACAAAGGCGGACTTCACACGGGCCGTTACCAGGCTGTCGCCGGAACGCTGGGTCAGGCTGGGCGATGTGGCAACGGCCAGCTCGTTGTGCCAACCCTTCACGTTTTCCACCTTGGAGACAATGTCCACCACCCCGGCGCGAACCGATTCCGCCGGCACTTCGCCCGAAATCAACACCACCCGGTTGTAGCTGGTCACGGTTACGCGCACCGAGTCCAAATAACGCTCACGGATGCGGGCCGCGGCTTTGAGTTCGATGTTTTGGTCTTCCAATTGAGTGCCGCTGGTGCGCCGGTCGCTGGCCACCATGACCGTGGTACCCAGCGCTGCCCCCACCACCAAGGGCGCGCACGCCGTGAGCGACACGCCCCCGCTCACCAGGGCTGCTGCCAGCAATCCGCGCTGGGCCCAAGCCGAAACACCAAGAAAGCAAGACTTGTTTTTCATGCGGAGTATTCCTCAGGTTCTGCGTCATCGCCCAACAATTGAACGTCCACGCCATCACAAATACAGTGCAAGGCCAGTTGCTGCGCTTCTTGCACGCGGGCCGGGCGCTCGCTTGGAACGCACACCAACACGTCGGTGTCTTTGAGCATTTGCCCCAACCGTGCGGCCTGCGCGCCACACAGCGCCACCACGGTCATTTCGCGTTCGTGCGCGGCTTCCACCGCACCCAAAATATCGGGCGCATCGGGTTGCAGGGTCACCACCAACAACACGTCTCCCGGCAAGCCGAGTGCGCGCACTTGCCGCGAAAACACATTTCTTGCCTCAAACCCAAAGCTCACGTCGGTCAACACCGCCGCATTGGTGCCCAAGGCAAAGGCCGCCAGCTCGGGGCGATCGCGTTCGAACCGACCCACAAAAGCGGCGGCAAAGGCCTGCACCAAACCCGAGGCGGGGCCGTTGCCGCAAGCCAGCACTTTGCCCCCGCTGGTCACGCTGGCCAAGACAGCGCCTGTGGCCGCTTCGATGGCAGGGGTCAGCACCTGCGCACATTGGTACATCAGGTCGGCACTGTCTATGAACTGTTGCTGAATCCGTTGAGCAAGCATGCCCGCGATCATACTGGGCTGCAAGGCGCCCCAGCGGCCTGCGGGGCGGTCAAACGTAACCAGACGCATCAAATGCGCCACGCAACCACTCGGGTTCGGCATCGGCAAGGGCGCCATCCACCAGCACCACATCAAAACGGCACGCGGGTTCTGCGGCCAAACGGGCCAAATAGTGCCGGGCGGCAAACACCACACGTCGCTGCTTGGTGCGGCCTATGCTGGCGCCTGCGCCGCCGTGGTGGCCGGTGCTGCGCTGGCGCACTTCCACAAACACCAAGGTGCCGTCGGGTTCGCGCATAATCAAATCCACCTCGCCGCCGCCACGGCCTGGGGTCTTGAAGTTGCGCGCCACCACGCGCAGGCCCTGCGCCTGCAGGTGCTGCAAAGCAAGCGCCTCGGCTGCATCGCCGCGCTGTTTGGTGGTCAGCGGCACGCCCTGTTTCTGGATGGTCACTTTGAACCCTTCTTTTCAATCCGCCCTGCCCGCTGCGCAAGCCGCCGCAGGTGGCCAGCATTATCCGGCAGGGACTTTGTACGTTGTGGCCACGCCCATAGGCAATTTGGCCGACATTTCGCTGCGGGCGCTGCACGTGCTGGGTTTGGTGGATGCGATTGCCTGCGAAGACACCCGGCACACCGCCCATTTGCTGCAAACCTACGGCTTGCACAAGCCGCTGCTGGCCGTGCACCAGCACAACGAGGCGCAAGCTGCGCAGGAGTTGTTGGCCAAGTTGCAAGCCGGCGCGCGCGTGGCCTATGTGAGTGACGCGGGCACGCCGGGCATCAGCGACCCCGGCGCCAGGCTGTGCGAAGCGGTGTTGGCAGCCGGGCTGCGCTGCGTGCCCTTGCCCGGCCCCAGCAGCGTGACCACCTTGTTGAGCGTGGCGGGCCTGCCCTCTTTGGAAGGCCAGGCCGCATTCGAATTCACGGGCTTTTTGCCCGCCAAAGGGGCTGCACGGGAACAAGCCTTGCGCCAATTGGGCCAAACCCCCCACGCTTGTGTGCTGCTGGAGGCGCCACATCGCATCAAGTCTTTGCTGGATGATTTGAGCGCATTGGGCGAACGCCGCATCACCGTGGGCCGGGAACTGACCAAACAGTTCGAAGAACTGGCCACCCTGGCCTGCCAGCAACTGCCCGCATGGCTGGCGGCCAACAGCAACCGCAACAAGGGCGAGTTTGCATTGGTCCTGCACCCGGTGCAGGCCGCCACCCGCGAAGGCCCCAACCCAGATGCCCTGCGGGTGCTGCAGCTGTTGATGGCCGAGCTGCCCCTGAAAACCGCCGCCAAAATGGCCGCCGACATCACCGGCGAAAGCAAAAACACGCTTTACGAAGCTGCCCTGGCTTTCAAAAAAGCCTCAGGGCAATAACGGCGGCAGCTTCAAGGGCCGCTGTCGTCCAACCGGGGGCGGGCTTCGGGTTCAACGTCGCGGGCCTGCACATCCACAACGTCGTTGGCGCCGCCGCCTGCCGCCGCAGAACGGCCACGCCGCGCCCAACCCTGGCCCTGACGCCAAGCAGTTTGTCCATAACGTTGCACCCACACCTGCGGCGTAGGCCTGCGCCCGCGCAGCAAAGCACCCAGCATGGCCACCAACAACAACGCCATGCCCACGGTCAACACCAAGAGAAAGATACCCAGCCCCAGGGCGGCCAGCATCAACAGCAGCACCCCACGCAACACGCGCTGCAACAACCGCCGCAAGGTATTCCACACACCAGCCATCGGCCACCCACCTTCTTTTGTGCCAGGCAACTGTCAAGTTTGCGTTGCCTTGTATGTCTATGATTATCGGCAATCCCCCAACTTTTGGCCCCCCATGACTGTACGCAACCTTGATTCCCTATTTGCCCCCCGCAGTGTGGCGGTGTTCGGGGCATCCGACCGGGAGCACAGCGTTGGCGCCACCGTGTGGAACAACCTGCGGCGCGACTTCAATGGCACCCTGCTGGCGGTGAACCCGCGCCTGCAGCAACTGGACGGGCACACGGTTTACGCCCACGCCAGTTCGCTGCCCCAGGTGCCCGACCTGGCCGTGATTTGCACCCCACCTCACACGGTGGCACCGCTGATTTCAGAACTGGGCGCCAAGGGCACCCGGGCAGCGGTGGTGGTAACGGCCGGCCTGACCGCCGAACAAAAACACCACATGCTGCAAGCGGCACAAAAGCACACGCTGCGCATACTGGGGCCCAACTGCATTGGCCTGCTGGTGCCGCACCTGGGGCTCAACGCCAGCTTTGCTCACGCCAACGCCGCACCGGGCGAGCTGGCGTTTGTCTCGCAGTCGGGCGCTTTGGTCACTGCCATGCTGGACTGGGCCAATTCGCGTGGCATTGGCTTTTCGCACTTTGTTTCATTGGGTGAGCACGCCGACGTGGACTTTGGCGACATGCTCGATTTTTTGGGCAGCGACCCCAAAACCCGCGCCATTCTTTTGTACGTGGAATCGATCGAGTCGCCGCGCAAGTTCATGTCGGCCGCACGGGCTGCAGCGCGCAACAAACCGGTGATTTTGGTAAAAGCAGGCCGCTCAGCCGCTGGCCAAAAGGCCGCAACTTCGCACACCGGCGCACTGGCTGGGTCGGACGAGGTGTTTGACGCGGCCATTTCTCGTGCCGGCATGCTGCGGGTGTACACCTTGCAGCATTTGTTCTTGGCGGCCGAACTGCTGGCCCGCTTCCGCGACAACCGCAGCAACAAGCTCATCATTCTGACCAACGGCGGCGGCGCCGGTGTGATGGCGGCCGACGCTGCGGCGGTCATGGATGTGGAACTGACCCAACTTTCAAACAGCACCCTGGACGCCCTGGACGCCGTGCTGCCCAGCAACTGGTCGCATGGCAACCCGGTGGACATCATTGGCGACGCGCCCGCACAACGCTATGTGGAAGCGCTGCGGGTACTGCGCGAAGAACGCGACAGTGCGGTTCTGTTTGTGCAGGCCCCCACCGCCATTGTGCCCAGCCTGGATGTGGCCCAAGCCCTGCTGCCACTGGCCACCCAAAAACCCCCGAGGCTGCTGGGCAGCTGGCTGGGGCATGCCGCGGTCAACGAAGCGCGCACCTTGTTTCGGCAAGCTGGCGTGCCCGACTACGACACCCCTGAAGAGGCGGTGCGCGCGTTCTCGTTTCTGCGGCAATACCACCGGCACCAAGCCGAACTGCTCGAAACCCCGGTGGCAGACCCGCTGGGCGGCCGCACCGACCCCGCCGCCATTCGGCAGCTGGTGGACCAAGCCCTGGCCGAAGGCCGCGAAATCCTGACCGAACCCGAAGCCAAAAAGCTGCTCGAAGCCGCAGGCATACCGGTCACGCCCACCCGCACGGTGCCCGCACAGCCCGAAGCTGCCGTGCGTGCGGCAGAATCCCTTGGCTACCCGGTGGTGCTCAAAATACTCTCGCACGACATCACCCACAAATCCGATGTGGGCGGGGTGCGGCTGAACCTTCACAACCCGGCCGAAGTGGCGCAGGCCGCCCAGGCCATGTTGCAACGCGTGGCCGAGCGCTTGCCCCACGCCAAAGTGGACGGGTTCACCGTGCAGCCCATGGTGCGGCGCAACCACACCCATGAACTGATTGTGGGCGCCAGCATCGACCCCCTGTTTGGCCCGGTGATTTTGTTTGGGCAAGGGGGCGTTTCGGTGGAAGTGGTAGCAGACCGGGCGTTGGCCCTGCCGCCGTTGAACGTGACACTGGCCGAGGCGCTGATTGACCGCACCCGCATTGCCAAACTGCTGCGCGGCTACCGCGACGTTCCTGCCGCCAACCGGCCGGCCATCACCCACGTTCTGGTGGCGGTGTCCCAGCTGCTGGCCGATACCCCCGAAATCGCCGAACTCGACATCAACCCGCTGATCGTCAACCCAGAAGGGGCGGTGGCGCTAGACGCCCGCGTGCGCCTGAGCGCGCAGCGCCCGGCGGGGGCGAAACACTTTGCCATCCGCCCCTACCCGCAAGAGCTGGTGGAACACCTGCCCTGGAACGGTGGCACCGCCCTCACGCTGCGCCCCATCAGGCCAGAAGACGAGCCGCAACACCTGGCTTTTTTCCAGCAACTCAGCCCCGAAGACATACGCATGCGCATGTTTTACAGCCGCCGCACCATGGAACACAGCGAGCTGGCGCGCCTGACCCAGATCGACTACGACCGCGAAATGGCTTTTGTGGCCACTGTGCCCCGGGCGGATGGCGGCGAGGACACCTTGGGGGTGGTGCGCGGCATTTGCGACCCCGACAACATTGAGGCCGAGTTCGGTATCGTCATTCGATCCGACCTCAAAGGCAAACGCCTGGGCTGGATACTGATGGACAAGCTGATTCGCTACCTGCGGTCACATGGCACACAGAAGGTGGTCGGCATCATCCTGAAAGAAAACAGCGGCATGCTGGGGCTGGCCAAGCGCCTGGGCTTTGGCGTGACCCACCACCCCGACGACGCTGAACTGCGCTGGGTGGAGCTGCCCTTGCAAGACCCGCCCGGCCCTTGACCGGCAGGGCAACGCCCGTCAGTTGATCAAAGTGAAGGCAATGATCAACACACCCAAGGTCAGGTTCACGCCCACCCAAAGGCGTATGCGCCCCAGTGCCGTGGCACCCGCCGGCCAATCGCTGGTGGCCACGGCCTGGGCCAACCTTTTGAACAACGCAAACCGTATGTGGCCAAAAATCAGCACCATCAGGGTGCCCATCACGGCCATCACCATCCAGTCCAGCGGCATGTTGAAAGCCCCGCCGGCCTGAACCACCTCTTTGGCGGCACGGCCTATCATCCAACCGCCGCTGAACAGGGCCAGCAGCGACAGCACCAGCACCGCAGCAAAAAAGCGTTGGAGCACATCGTGCATCAGCCGCAGACGCTGCGGCGGCTCCAAACTGCCCAGCGCCGGGCGCAAAAAGAAATGGGCAAACACCATGCCCCCCACCCACACCACCACCGACAAGACATGCACCGTCTTGAGCACTGCGTACAACATCACACACCTCTTTCCTGAGAGAAAACCAGCTTCAATCCGCCCAAAAAACTTTTTTGTTGCAATGCAGCAAAAAAGCCTTGCCAAGCGTTTTCCAAGTCCCTACAATTCAAACCATGTTGCAGTGCAGCAAAATTGTCGGGTGTCACAACACCGACATCTGCGCTCACTACATTGAATGTGTTTGTTTTTAAAGGAGTTTGCCATGTTGACCGTTGACCAAATCGTTGCCGCCCAAAAAGCCCAAGTTGCCGCCCTGTTCGATCTGAGCAGCAAGGCCCTGGCCAGCGTTGAAAAGCTGACCGAACTGAACCTGCAAGCCACCAAGGCCACCCTGTCCGAAACCGCCAGCACCGCTCAAGCAGCGTTGGGCGTGAAAGACGTGCAAGAGCTGTTGGCCCTGCAAGCCAGCGTGATGCAGCCCCTGGCCGAGAAAGCCGCTTCTTACAGCCGTCACCTGTACGACATCGCTTCTGGCGCCACCGCCGAATTCAGCAAAGTGGCAGAAGCCCAAGCCGCTGACGTTCAGAAGAAGTTTGTGGCCGCTGTGGACACCGCTGTGAAAAGCGCTCCCCAAGGTTCCGAGTCTGCTGTGGCCGCTGTGAAAAACGCCGTGTCCACCGCCTCTGCTGCCATGGAATCTGTGCAAAAAGCTGTCAAGCAAGCCACCGATCTGGCCGAAGCCAACTTCAACGCCGTGACCTCCACCGCTCTGAACGCTGGCAAGCAAGCCGCCAAGGCCCGCGCCTGAATCTAGGCAGTCAGCGTTTGAGCTGACTCGACAGCCTGAACCGCTGTGAAAAAAACCCGCCCTGTGGCCATAGCTGCCGGGCGGGTTTTTTATTGTGTACCGCCCTAAATTGTGTACCAAGCTAAACCCAGCCGGCTTTGCCACTGCCGAGCCGAGGCGGGGGCAGCAAAGCATGGGGCCGCTCACCGTCAAACAGTACCGGTTGTTTGACCAAAGGGGGCGATTCGAACGATGAGCAGGCCGCACCGCTTGCCACCATGCCACGCGCGGCCACGTGGGGGTGTGCCAGCACCTGGGCCACGTCCAGTATGGGCGAACAGGGCACCCCCACACGGTCGAGTCGCTGGACCCAAGTGGCGGTGTCTTGCGTGATTGTCCAACGGGTGATCA
>JBDKEX010000240.1:0-7202 GCA_039798985.1 Pseudomonadota bacterium
TGCCGTGGTCTTCGGCCACCAAACAGGCGGGCGAGTCCACCAGGCGGGTGGTCACGCGCACGTCTTGGGCTTTGTTCTTCAACGCTTCTTTGAGTTTTTCGAGCACCGGCTTGAAGGTTTCGGCAGCCTGTTCGGCGGCCTTTTTCTCGTCTTCATCCTGCAGTTTGCCCAAGTCAACAGCGCCTTTGGCCACAGATTGCAGTGGCGTGCCATCGAACTCGTGCAAGAATGAAAGCGCCCACTCGTCCACACGGTCGGTCATGAGCAGGACTTCAATGCCCTTTTTCTTGAACACCTCCAGCTGGGGGCTGTTTTTGGCGGCGGCCAGGGTGTCGGCCGTGATGTAGTAGATGGCCTCCTGACCTTCTTTCATGCGGGCCTTGTAGTCGGCAAAGCCGGTGCCCACGCCGTCTGAGGTGGAGCTGGCAAAGCGCAACAGTTTGGCGATTTTGTCTTTGTTGGCAAAGTCTTCGCCCAGGCCTTCTTTGAGCACAGCGCCAAATTCAGCATAGAACTGGCTGTACTTACCAGCCATTTGCTCGGCCTCGGCTTTTTCCTCGGCGCTCAGCACATCGGTCACGCCATCGGCGCTCTCTGCGGGCAATTTGTCTTTTTTGGCCAGGTCTTCCAGCATGGCCAACACGCGGCGGGTGTTGCCCTCGCGAATGGCTTTCACGTCGCGGCTCTCCTGCAGCAACTCGCGACTCACGTTCAGTGGCAGGTCGGCAGAATCAATCACGCCCTTGACCCACCGCAGGTAGGTGGGCATCAGCGCTTCGGCCTCGTCCATGATGAACACGCGTTTGACGTAGAGCTTGACACCCGCCTTTTTGTCGCGGTTCCACAGGTCGTGCGGGGCCTTGCCCGGAATGTAGAGCAGCTGGGTGTATTCGGTACCACCCTCCACGCGGTTGTGGCTCCAGCTCAGCGGTGCTTCGCTGTCGTAGCTGATGGCTTTGTAAAAGTCGGTGTACTGCTCTTCGGTGATGTCCTTTTTGGCGCGCGTCCAAAGGGCGCTGGCACTGTTGACGGCTTCCCACTCGTCCTTCAGCACCTGTTCGCTCTTCTCGGCATCCCACTCCTCTTTCTGCATCAAAATGGGCAGGCTGATGTGGTCGGAGTATTTGCCGATGATCTGCTTGAGTTTCCAGCGGTTGAGGTACTCGGTGGCATCGTCGCGCAGGTGCAGGATGATGCTGGTGCCCCGGGCGGCGCGCGTGATGGCTTCGGTTTCAAAGTCGCCCGTTCCACCGCTGATCCAGCGCACGCCCTCTTCGGCCTTGAGGCCCGCACGGCGGGATTCGACCGTGATTTTGTCGGCCACGATGAAGCCGGAATAGAAACCCACGCCAAACTG
Source organism: Pseudomonadota bacterium (assembly GCA_039798985.1). GTDB lineage: Bacteria > Pseudomonadota > Gammaproteobacteria > Burkholderiales > Burkholderiaceae_C > JBDKEX01. The sequence goes on from JBDKEX010000240.1 coordinate 1,358, forward strand.
GCCGATCAGCTGGGCGTCTTTCTTTTGGTCGCCGCTCAGGCGACTCATGAAGTCTTTGGTGCCGCTCTTGGCAATCGTGCCCAGGTGGTCAATGGCCTCCTGTTCACTCATGCCTATGCCGTTGTCGGTGATGGTCAGCGTCTTGGCGTCTTTGTCGAAGGCCACGCGCACTTCGAGGTTGGGCGCATCTTCGTACAACCCGGCGTTGTCCAAGGCCTCAAATCGCAGCTTGTCGCACGCATCAGAGGCGTTGGAGACCAGCTCACGCAGAAAGATTTCCTTGTTGGAGTACAGCGCATGGGTGACGAGGTGCAGCAGCTGGGCCACCTCGGCCTGGAAGGAATGGGTGTGTTTGCTCATAAAAGCTCTTGAAAATGACCGAACGCGCGGTAGGTTGGGCCAACGCGCCCAATTTCAAGAGGCTGGCAACAAGGTTCAAACAGCGGCGCCCTCAAAAGCGTTCGTGCTCCCCCAGAAAGCGCCACTGCCCAGCAGGAAGGTGCCCCAAAGTGACCCGCCCGATGCGGATGCGTTTGAGCCCCACCACGTGCAACCCCACTTGCTCGCACATGCGCCGGATTTGGCGCTTTTTGCCTTCTTTGAGCACAAACCGCAGTTGTTCTGGGTTTTGCCATTCCACTTGCGCTGGGCGCAGGGCTTGGCCATCCAGTTGCAACCCGTGGCACAACAACGCCAAACGGTCGGCAGGAAACGCCGCTTGCACGTTTTGCGACACCACGCCCTGCCCTTTCGGGCCGTTGGGCGCAAACTGGACCCGAACCAGGTACTCTTTTTCGATGTCGGACTCTTGACCGATCAATGTTTTGGCCACGCGCCCGTCTTGCGTCAGGACCAGCAAACCGGTGGAATCAATGTCCAACCGGCCCGCCGGCGCCAAGCCACGGGTGTGCTGCGCCTCAAACTTGCGTGGGGCCTTGTCGTCGCGCCAACGGCTGGCCGGCTTGATCAAAACAGCTGCGCTTTGGTGCCCATCTTCGGGCAAGCCGCTCACATACCCCATGGGCTTGTGCATCAAAATGGTGACGCGCTCGCCCTGCATGGCCGTGGCCTCGGGCGAAATGTCCAACTGATCTGCTGGCACCACCGCTTGCCCCATGACGGCGACCACCCCGTTCACACTCACCCAGCCCCGGGCAATCCAGTCGTCAGCTTCTCGACGCGAGCAATAGCCCAAGTCCGACAAATGCTTGTTCAAGCGCACAGCGGCTGGGGGCTTGGTTGGCGCCGGTTCCGCAGAAGCCGTCCACACGTTGGCGCGCACCAAAGGCCGCACAGGCACTTTGGAAGCAGGCGCCGGGCGCGGCGAGGTGCGCTGCACGGGGCGCACCGAAGGTCGGGCGGGCCCTTTCTTGGACTCCGCCCCATTGGCAGCGGATTTCTGAGGGGGCAAAGACAGGGTTTTGGACATAAATTAAACGGTTCGCAAAGGCTGCGGAGGGTGCTGAGCGTACCAGCGCTCGCGCCAAGCCGTGAATTCGTTGGCTGGCATGGGTTTGGCAATGTGATAGCCCTGGGCTTCGTCGCAACCCAATTCCCTCAAACTCGCGAGGATAGACGCATTCTCCACCCCTTCTGCAACCACCGAGAGGCCCAGGTTGTGGGCCAAATCCACCGTGGATCTCACAATTTTGGCATCGCTTGCGTCTTCCGACATGCCCATCACAAACGATTTGTCGATTTTGAGTTCGCTCACCGGCAGGCGCTTGAGGTAAGCCAGCGACGAGTAGCCTGTGCCAAAGTCGTCGATGGACAGTTTGAACCCCTGCTGCGCCAAACGGTTCAAGGTGGTTTCTGCGCGATGCGGGTCGTCCATGATCGCGCTTTCGGTGATCTCCAGGCAAAACGCACTGGCTGTCACGCCGTGCACTTGCATGGTGCTGGCCAGGCGACCAGGGAAGTCCAGGTCCAGCAAATCGCGGGTGGACAGGTTGATGGCAACCCGCAAATGGCCTTCGGTGGGCTGCAGTGCGGCCCATTGGCGGGCCGCCTCTTCAAACATCCACAGCGTCAGTTGCCGCACGAAGCCGGTTTGTTCGGCAAAAGGAATGAACTGCAAGGGCGGCACCAGGCCACGGCTGGGGTGCAGCCAGCGCACCAAGGCCTCAGCGGCCACCACTTGGCCGGTGGCGGTGGACAGCTTGGGTTGCAAAAACAGGCGCAACTCGTTGTTCACCAAGGCCCGGCGCAAATCGCTCAGCAGTGACAGGGTCTGGCTGCTCGACGAATCCAACGCAGGCGAATACATCAACACACCGGCCGTTTTGGACTTGGCCGCATGCATCGCAATTTCCGACCGGCTCATCACGGTGTCGGCATCGGCGCCATCGGTCGGCCAGCAGGCCAAGCCCATGCTGGCACTGAGGTCCACGGTCTGGTCGCCCAAAGCCAGGGGGGCTTCAAAAGCTTTGCCGATGCGCTCTGTCAGGGTCATGGCGCCTTGGGCGTCGGACCGTGTCAGCAAAATCGCGAATTCATCGCCGCCCAATCGCGCCACCAGGTCGCCACCACGCAACACTTGCTGTTGCAAACGCACCGCCACCGCTTTGAGCAATTCATCGCCAAACGCGTAGCCCAGCACGTCGTTCACATGCTTGAACCGGTCAACATTCAAAGTGATCACGACCAAGGGCTGGGCCAAGCCCTGAACGCCCTCAATGGCCAAACGCAAGGTCTGGCGGAACTGTTCGCGGTTGGGTAAACCGGTCAAGCGGTCCCAATAAGCCAGACGCAGTATCTCTTCGCGCTGGCTGGCAATGCTGGCGCGCATGCGGTCAAAGCCGCGGGCCAGTTGGCCGATTTCATCGCGCCGCTCGGTTCCCCCCACCGCCACATCGAACTGGCCTTGCTCCAAAGACTCCGTGACCAAGGTGAGCGCTGTGAGCGGCCGGGTGATGCGCCCCGCGGCCCACCGGCTGCCAAACGCGAACAACAGCACCCCGCCCAAGGCAATGACAACCAATGTCCACTGCAACTCGCGATAAGGGGCGCGCACTTCATCCAGTGAGCGCATGAGCACCGTGTTCAAGGTGCCGCCCGAGGTTTTCAACGCATAGCGCTGTGCGGCATAGGTCACGCTGCCAAACGCTATTTCCGCCGCCACAAAGGGGGCCTCCCGGGCCAGTTGCAGGTCGCTCCCAGGCAAGCTGGCAACGCCCCAATGTTGGGTGGTCGCCGCCTCGGGCGTCACCCACAAACTGGCGTGCAAGCCCGAGAGTTGGTGAAAATCATTGACCAAGGCCTGGTTCAAGGGAAAACCCATCATCACCCAAGCAATGACCACCGGGGCTTTCACGGGAACCATCACAAACTGGTAGGGTTGCCCACCTATGAGCGCCACCTGGTTGACCGAGGTGTCTTGCGCAGCCTGCGCTGCCAAACCGCGCAGCACCTCAACCGCCATGGTGTTGTTGCCCAGGCTTGCACCCACCAGCCGGAACTGGGGGTCCAACAAAGCGGCCACCGACGCCCCAATGCGCGCGGCGCTGTTGTTCAAGGCCGAATCAATCGTTTCCTTGTCGGCTGTGCCTATTGCAGACCGGAACCCGAAGTCACTGGCCAACACCGTGGACGCTTCGCGCAAGCGTTGCGCATTTTGCTCTTGTAAGCGTTGCCACACCCGCTGCCCCACCGCCAAAGTGGACGCAATTTCGCTTCGGGTTTGGCGCTCCATGGCACCGCGCACCGTCCAAAAACCGGCGGCCTGCACCAGCAACAGCAGCAGCAACATCACCCAGCCGATGCGGGCCGGCAATGGCATGTTCAACCAATCATCGCACCACCGCCGGAACAAGCTGGTCATGGGGCCACCAAATCCTTCAGGGCCACCTTGACAGCGGTGTCTTCACCCGCCAGGCGCAGGTTTTGCGACTGTGCTGGTGCGCCCACTGGCAGCCTGCTGCTCCAGGTGCGCAACCTGTAACTGCCCGCAGGGGCATCAGGCAATTTGACCAAGCCGTCGGGGCCCGCAATGGCGTGGTAAGGCGTGTCAACCACCAACATCCACGCCACCATGTCGTCGTGGATGTTGCAGCCCAGCACGGCCACACCCGTTTGGTCGAACACCACAGGGGTGGCAGGGGTGCCCACGTACAGCTTGATTTCAAAACGCTTGACCGGCGAAAAAGAATACACGTGGTGGCGAACGGTATCTTGGTTGGGAAAAGACACAGCTGTGCCTTTCGTTACCACCATCACATCTGGCACAAACGCCTTGTTCTTTTGAGCCATTTCGGCCACCCCCATGGGCTTAACGGCTTTGGCCGCTTCGGGCGACTCCAAAAACACCACGGCGTGGGGCACGGGTTGGCCTTGCCCATCCACCACGGTCACCTGCAAAGTGGCGGCCTGCGCCAGCCCGGCACAAAAAAACACCCCGCCCACACCCAACGTTCGCCAGACCTGGGGCGCCATTCGACGAACCATTTGGGTGGCATCCCGTGCATCAAGGTTCAATCGCCAACCCTCGCAAAACACCGCCATCGGCAACCATACCAAGCGGCCGGGCCTGGCCTGTGCTGAGGTTGAGGTGGTACAAATTCGTGCGCGGCTGAGCGGCCGTGGTCCAGGCAGCCAAGGCTGTGTTCTTCACATCCGAAATATCGAAAGAGGCATCTTGCAGCGGCCCTGCACCCAAAGGCCCTACGGTGAACAAACGCCCTGTGTTGGGGGAAACCAACGGCTCAACACCTTCACGGCTGCCTTGCGTCACCAGAGCGCCGGCCGCTCGGTCAATCGCGTAGTTGGTTGTGATTTTTTCATTTTTGGCGTTGTAGGTGTAGGCAGCCGCCACCAGTTGGGGCACCTGCCCGGCCCGCGCGTCGGCAGCGTCGTAGGCAACATGGGGATCGGTGGCCACCACAGCATTGGTTTCAGGGTGAAGGCGAAAGTTCTGCCCGGCTTCATTGACCACCCGAATGCGATCGACCGTGGGGTTGAAGTCCATGCCAACCGCACGGCCCGCCAAGGGCACTGCCGCAGCAGAAGCCGCCACGGGTTGCAACGCGCCTGTGGCGGTGTTGACCGTGTAGAGCCGGCCTGACTGGGCCAGGGCATACAACACGCCACGCGCCACCCGAAAATCCATGCCCACCACAACGTCGTTGCCCAGCAACCCCAGCAGGGGCCTAGACTCCAGCACTTTCTGCGGTTGATTCGCGCTGAACTTGATCAGTCGATGGTCGGCAGTGACTGCCCAAACGGTTTCGGTCAACACGGGCCCAGCGGGCATGTACGAGCTGCAAGCGGTCAGGCCCAGGGCCATGCCCGCCACCGCTAGCCGAATCAACGACCGCCCTCGGAACAGGGGAAAACCCAAAAACGATTCGCGTGTTTGCATACATGCCTTTCTATCACCAAAACAGCGATGCGAGCCCATGCAGAGCGAGGCCGAACAACCCAGTGTATCGATCCCGCGAAAAGTTTACAGAACCACTGGCAATTGTTGACGCAAAGCATTCAAATCCAACACCCGTAGGCCCCCGTATTCAACCCGTATTGCCCCGGTGGCCTCCAACGCCGACAAGGCCTCGTTCACCCGCTGACGCGACAGCCCTACCAGATACGCCAGCTCCTGCTGCGTGATACGCAACACCTGCCCCACCCCAGGAAACAACCCAGGGTGAAACAAGGAGGCCAAACTTCGGGCCACCTTGACGTCGGGATTGGTGATGCGATCGATCTCGCGGGCGGCAATGAACTGCCCCAAACGCTCATTTAGCTGACGCATCACATAGCGGTTGAACCCGATGGAATGGTCCAGCAGCCAATGGAATGTGGCCACCGGCAACCCTGTGACCAAACTCTTGCGCAGAGCCTGCACGTTGTA
>JBDKEX010000241.1:0-5664 GCA_039798985.1 Pseudomonadota bacterium
AACATGGCCGGACTCACCTACATGACCGGCCCGGTGGGCCGCCCGCTGCGCGCAGGCACCTCGGTGAACGACATCATGGGCGGCATGTTCGGCGCCATTGGGGTGCTGGCTGCGCTGCGCGAGCGCGACCGCGAAGGCGGCACAGGCCAGGGCCAGGAAATTCAAAGCGCGCTGTTTGAAAACTGTTGCCTGCTGGCCTCGCAGCACATGCAGCAGTTCCAGATGACGGGCGAGGTGCCGCCACCGTTTCCCTCGCGCATCTCGGCTTGGAGCGTGTACGACACCTTCACCGTGGCGGGCGGCGAGCAGCTGTTTGTGGGCGCGGTCAGCGACAAACAATTTGCCACGCTGTGCCAGGTGATCAACCGCCCCGATCTGGCCAGCGACCCGGCTCTGGCCACCAACGCCCAACGTGTGGCCGTGCGCCCTGAATTGCTGAAAAAGCTCGCCGACACCTTTCAGCACCACGACCTGGAAACCCTGTGCACCCAACTGCAATCCGCCGGGTTGCCCTACGCCAAGGTGGTGCGCCCGGACCAACTGGTGCACGACGAACACCTCATCGCATCGGGTGGATTGGTGCCCATGACCACCGACACCGGAGACACCACACAGGTGGTGTTGCTGCCCCTGTTGATGGATGGGCGTCGCCCCGGCGTGCGCAGCCCGCTGCCAGCCGTCGGTGAACACACCCAAGAAGTGCTGAGCCGCCTGGCCACAGCACCCGTTCCCACCTCTTTTTGACCTCACTTTTTTGACCACAACCAGGAGACCGCCATGACACCCAACTTCAACTCCGCCATCACCCGCCGCACCTTGGGCGCCTGGGCCGCTTCGTGCCTGTTTGCCGCTGCCCCCGCATGGGCGCAATCCAGTTCGCCGCTGCGCGTCATCCTGCCACTGGGCGCTGGCTCTGGGGTGGACACCATCGTTCGGGCGGCTCAAAACGCCTTGTCCAAGGCGCTGGGTGGCCAATCTGTGGTGATTGAAAACCTGCCCGGCGCAGGCGGTATCACGGGCACGGCAGCACTGGTCAAGGCCGCACCCGACGGCAACACGGTGGCGTTCATTTCCAACAACCACTCGGTCAACCCCAGCGTGTTCAAAAGCCTGCCCTACGACAGCCTGAACGACATCACCCCCATCAGCGTGGTTGGGGGGTCGCCCTTCGTGCTGGTGGTCAACCCCAGCAAAGTCACCGCAAAAAACGCCAAAGAAATGCAGGCCCAGCTCAAGGCCAAACCAGGCGTGTTCAACATGGGGTCATCCGGCAACGGTACCATCATCCACTTGGCCGGTGAGATGTTCGTCGATGCGCTGGACGTCCAGGTGCAGCACATCCCTTACAAAGGAATGGGTCCGATGATGACTGACGTGATCGGTGGGCAAGTCGATTTTGGTGTGGCCGCCGTGGCCGCCGTGCAAGGGCATTTGGCTTCGGGGCGCATGAAGGCCATTGGCGTCATGGGCAAGCAGCGGGTGTCGTCGTTGCCCGACGTGCCAACCATTGCCGAGCAGGGTTTCCCCGAGGTGGACGTGGCCGGCTGGTTTGCCATGGTGGGCCCCAAAGGCTTGCCAGCGGCACAGGTGGAACGTCTGCACAAAGCGATAGAAGCAACCTTCAACGACCCCGAGGTGAAAGCGACCATGGCCAAACAGGACAACTTCATCAGCCCCACCGCGCCCGATGTTGCAGCCAAGTTTCTGAGGCAGGAACAAGACCGCTATGCACGCTTGGTCGCCAAGGCCAACATCAAGCTCGACTGATCAGGAATGGACATGGCAGATTTGTTTGACAACCCGATGGGTTTGTGCGGATTTGAGTTTGTGGAATTTGCTTCGCCCGCGGCGAATCTGCTGGAGCCCCTGTTCGAAAAAATGGGCTTCACCCTGGTGGCCAAACACCGCAGCAAAGACGTGGTGCTCTACCGCCAGGGCGGCATCAACTTCATCGTCAACCGCGAGCCCAAAAGCCAAGCGGGCTACTTTGCCGCAGAACACGGCCCCAGCGCCTGCGGGCTGGCCTTTCGGGTGCGCGATTCGCACAAGGCCTATGCCCGGGCGCTGGAGTTGGGCGCGCAGCCCATCGACATTCCCACCGGCCCCATGGAGCTGCGCCTGCCGGCCATCAAAGGCATCGGTGGCGCGCCGCTGTATTTGATCGACCGGTTTGAGGATGGCAAAAGCATTTACGACATCGACTTCGATTTCATTGAAGGCGCGGACCGCCACCCAATGGGCCACGGTTTCAAGCTGATCGACCACCTCACGCACAACGTTTACAAAGGGCGCATGGCGTTTTGGGGTGCGTTTTACGAGCGCATTTTCAACTTCCGGGAAATCCGCTATTTCGACATCAAAGGCGAATACACAGGCCTCACCAGCCGCGCCATGACCGCACCCGATGGCCTGATCCGCATACCGCTCAACGAAGAATCGGGCAAAACCGGTGGGCAAATAGAAGAGTTTTTGATGCAATTCAACGGCGAAGGCATTCAGCACATTGCCTTGCAGACCGACGATTTGCTGGCCAGCGTGGACGCCTTGCAGATGGCGGGCATTCCACTGATGACCGCACCCAACGACATTTACTACGAGATGCTCACCGAGCGCCTGCCCGGCCACGGCGAGCCTACGGCCGAGTTGCAAGCGCGCGGCATTTTGCTCGACGGCTCCACCGCCAACGGCGAGAAACGCGTGCTGCTGCAAATCTTCAGCCAGACATTGCTGGGCCCGGTGTTCTTTGAGTTCATCCAGCGCAAGGCCGATGAAGGCTTTGGCGAGGGCAACTTCAAGGCACTGTTCGAATCGCTCGAGCGTGACCAGATCCGGCGCGGTGCGATTCAGGTGTAAATTGGGGAGGCTTGAGCTGCGCGCAACCGCCCAACACCAGCGCCGCGCCGTGGGGCAAGCGCAGGGCAATGTGCTAGATTCAAGCCCTCTGCACAACCGGCCCGCGCACCCTATGACCACCGAATCCAACCCTGTGGTGTTTGCCACCGAAGACTTGCTCAGCAGCCTGTGTAACTCGGTATCGCACGTGCTGACGGTGGCCACCCACAGCCAGATCCGCTATTCGGGCATGGTGCAGCGCATTTCCAAAACCTGCCTCAAGCCCGACATTGGGTGCTTTGTGCTGTTTGACGGTGGTTTTTCGGGCTTGGTGATCTTGAATTTTTCGGCCCAGTCCGCCATGGAGCTGTACGAGAGCTACATGGTCAACATGGGCATGTCCAAAAACGATCTGGCGCACTCTTACACGTCAGATGAGGTGGGCAACGTGATGGGCGAGTTGATGAACCAGGTGCTGGGCGACTTCACCAGCAAGGTGCAGCGCGAACTGCAAACCAACATCACCCAAAACCAGCCCAAAATGCTGGTGCTCAACAAACAAGTCACCTTGAGCGTGGACGCCAACCTGGACAACCCAGAGGCACGGCGGGTGACCTTTTACACCGGGCGCAACCATATTTTTTACCTGGAGCTGGCCGTGGACCACACGGAGTTCATCAAGCTTTACGACTTTGAACCCCAGGCCGCTCCCAACCCAGACGAAGTGATGGCCGCCTCTGCGGGTCAGGCCGCTTCTGCGGCGAAGATGCCCACCGCCGCCTCGGGCAATTCAGATACCGACGACTTGCTCAAATCTTTGGGCATGTAAAGCCGCGCGGGGTCAGGGTGCCAGGGCCGATCGCAGGTCTTTTTCATACCCAGCCAACTCAAGCACCGCGCGTTGACGCTGTTCGGCTGTGGCCAGGTGGTGAATTTGCGCCACTTGGTCGCAAATCGCCTGTTTGCGGGCCGCGGTGTTGGCGTTGTACCCAGGCGTCGGGGAGTCGTTGAAACGCTGCCACAGGCCCTGCACCTCGGTTTCTGCCTTGCCGTTCAGCGCCATGCGTTGCAGCGCCGCCAACACGTCGGTTTGCCGGCGCTGGCGTTCGGCCAGCGTGGCCTCCGGGTTGAAGGGGCTGGCATCCAGCAAGCGTTCCAGCGCGGTGCGCTGGGCCAGGTTCAGGCGGCCATACAGCTTCTCGTGCCAATCGGTGGCGCGTTCCAGCCGCTTCTTGCGTGCTGCTTTGGGGTCGTCCAAGTAATCGCTTCGGAACTCGTCGTTGGTTTTGGCATTCTGGCGTTGCAGGTGTTCCCATTGCTGAGGCTTCATGTCGGTGGCCAACAGCGCCAGAGCGGGCAGGCTGCGCTCCACTGCGGCATTGAGGCGGTTTTGCAGCAAGTCCAGCTCCGCGCAAGCCTGCGCAGCCGAAACCTCGCCCGCAGCCATGAGTTGCCAGCGCTGCAGGGTTTGCAACAGTTGGGGCAGTTCCTGCTGACGGTGCCAGGCCAGCCATTGCTGCAGCTGGGGCCGAATCCGGTCCGACTGCGCCGCCGTCAAATCCACCTGCTTGTCCAGCCACCAATAGGCCATCAAGGGCAAGCGGTTGTAGCCCAACCCAATCAAACTGCAACCCAACAGAGCCCCCGCCGCCAGCGCCACCGCCAGCCAACGGCAGGCGCGGATAATGCGGGCTGCGCGTTGCCGGAGCAACGCCACAACAGGAGGATTTATGGGCATGGCGGTGGATGTGGTCATCATGGCAGCGGGCAAAGGCACCCGCATGAAAAGCCTCAAACCCAAAGTGTTGCACCGTTTGGCTGGGCGCGCCTTGGCGGCGCACGTGATTGACTGCGCCAAAAGGTTATCGGCCCGACAGGCGGTGGTGGTAACGGGCCACGGTGCCGACCAAGTGGAACCCGCCCTGGCACCGCTGGCCGACGCGAACCTGGCCCTGCACTTTACGCGGCAAGAACCCCAACTGGGCACCGGCCACGCCGTGCAACAGGCCATGCCCTTGCTGCAAGACGACGGCGTGACCCTGGTGCTCTCGGGCGACGTGCCCCTGACCCAGCCCGAGACCCTGCAAGCCTTGCTGGCGCTGTGCAACGGCGAGCACCTGGCCCTGCTCACACTCAACATGCCCGACCCCACGGGTTACGGGCGCATCGTGGGCGCCCCCAACGGCACGGTGCAGGCCATTGTGGAGCAAAAAGACGCCACCGACTTCCAGCGCCAAATCACCGAAATTTACAGCGGCATCATGGCCGTGCCCACACGGCTGTTGCGGGGTTGGTTGACCCGGCTGGACAACCAAAACGCCCAAAACGAGTTTTATTTGACCGACGTGGTGAAGTTTGCCGTAGCCGACGGCCAAGCCGTGTTGGCCCACCGCATTGACGACGCCTTGCAGGTCGCTGGCATCAACAGCCCGGCGCAATTGGCCGAACTCGAACGCGCCCACCAACTGCGCGTGGCCCACCGTTTGATGACCCAGGGCGTGCGCCTGGCCGACCCCGCCCGGCTGGACGTGCGCGGCGACCTGCAATGCGGCCAAGACGTGGACATTGACGTGAATTGCGTGTTCGAAGGCCAAGTCACACTGGGCAACGGCGTGCGCATCGGTGCAAATTGCGTGATTGCCAACGCCCGCATAGAAGCCGGTGCGGTGATCCACCCCTTCACCCACATCGATGGCGAGAAGGCCGGCGTCACCGTGGGCCCCGGCGCACTGATTGGCCCGTTTGCGCGCCTGCGCCCCGGCGCTGTGTTGGGCGCTGACGTGCACATTGGCAACTTTGTGGAAGTGAAAAACAGCACCTTGGCCGCCGGCG